>NZ_FAOZ01000029.1 GCF_001536285.1 Parafrankia irregularis
CGGCGCACGACCTGGACCCTCGAAGACCTGGCATCGGAGATCAATCCGGTGACCAGGGGCTGGATCAACTACTTCGGGGCGTTCCGACGGTCCGCATTGTATCCAGTCCTCTACTCCATCGACCGCTACCTGGTCCGATGGCTGCAACGCAAGTACAGACGGTTCAGGGGACGTCCGGGACGGGCCTGGAGGACACTGCTGGCGATCAAACGCCGCAGACCCACCCTCTTCGCCCACTGGACGCTCTCCACGGCCAGCGGATAGCACGAGCCGGATGACGCGAGAGTGTCACGTCCGGATCTGTGGGGGCCGGCGGGTGAAACCCCCGCCGGCTACCCGGCGTCGGAACGACCAAAATCCTTCACTCTTGCGACTCGTCAAACCGGGCGACCGGGCGGCCGGGCGGCCGGTCGGTCGGCCGGAGGTGCACCGCCAGGGGCTGCGGGGGTGGGGCTGCGCGGCTGCGGGGTGGGGCTGGGTGGTGTCGGCGCGCGGTGGGCGGTGGATCGGTTGGCGGTGTGGTCCGCGGGTGGCGAGGCCGGCGAGTGCTGCGGCCGACGGGTGCCGAGCGTTCCGCAGAACGATCTATCGCGATTCCTTATCGGTGTGATCAGGAATCCGATCTCGACACCACACATATTTCCCACCATTCTGGTGGACATGGTGGGGAGCTCTGAGGGGGGAACGCACGGGACGCGCCGTGCGTGTGCTGCCGTCCATCGTCCGACATGTCCGGCGGCTGCCGGGCGGGCGCTGACCCGGCGGCGGTTCGTCGACTTCGGAATTCTCACCTCGGCCTGCTGTCGTCCCTGCTGAGCGGCCAGGCGCACCGGCCGCCGATGCCGCGCACACCGAACGCATCGACCTCGTCCGCCACTATCTCGCCCGCCACCATCGCTCGTCCGCCGCCATCGCTGGAGTGCACCCGGCGATTCGCCGCTGACGGGCCGAGGCCGAGGGCCCGGCGCGGGCCCAGGCCGCGAAAGCCGCGTGAGTCAGGCAGTGCCGTGTGCCCCGGAAGCCGATCGGGCTGCCTCGCGGCCGAAATCAGGCCGGTGGCCTGCCCGCGTCCGAGCGCGCCCAAGCGTGACCGATTTCCGGCCGTTGCTTCGCCAGCCCGTCTCTCCGCCAGCCCCCGGCCCTGCGCCCCCGACCCTGCGCCCCCGACCCTGCGCCCTCAGCCCTGTGCCCTCAGCCCTGTGCCCTCAGCCCTCGCTTCTGGCAGTCAGTCCAGGTGTGGACGCCTGTCCCGCCTCGCGGAGGTATTCGTGACCGTCGAGTTCATCAGCGCCATCAACGTCAATCCGTCCAACGAGCTGAACCAGCTTCGGTTGAGCGGGCTGGACCCGTCCTATCTGAAGCGGTACGCCAGGCTGCTCGACGAGGGTGGTTTCGACTACACGCTGGTTCCTTACCACTCGGCAGGCCACGACCCCTTCACGGTGGCGGCGGCGCTCACCCAGTTCACCGAGCACATCAAGCCGATCATCGCGCTGCGGCCGAACACCATGTACCCGACCGTCGCCGCCAAGCAGCTCGCGACGATCGACCAGCTCAGCGGCGGCCGGGTGGTGGTGCACTTCATCGCCGGCGGAAGTGACCAGGAGCAGGCCCGCGAGGGCGACCGGCTCAGCAAGAGCGAGCGCTACCTCCGGCAGGCCGAGTACATCGAGATCCTGCGCAAGGCCTGGAGCTCGACGACACCGTTCGACCATGCCGGCACCTACTACTCGTTCGAGGATTTCGTCTCGGTGGTCCGCCCGACGAACGGGACGATTCCCGTGTCCGTCGGTGGCTCGTCGGCGGAGGCGTATCGGGTCGGTGGCGCGCTGGGCGACATCTTCGGCCTGTGGGGCGAGCCGTTGCGGGAGACGAAGGAGCAGATCGACGCGGTCGGCGAGCAGGCGCGCCTCGCCGGGCGCACCGACCGGCCGCGGATCTGGGTGACCTTCCGGCCGATCATCGCCGCCACCGAGGAGCTGGCCTGGGAGAAGGCCGCCCGTGTCCTGGACGCGCTGCGGACCAACGCCGGCGTGGCGCGGACCCCTGGGCTCCGGCAGAACCTGAAGGCACCGCCGCCCAACGTCGGGTCGCAGCGGCTGCTGGCCGCGGCCCGCGCCGGTGACCTGCACGACCGGGCGCTGTGGACGGCGCCGGCGATCGCCACGAACGCGGGCGGCGCCTCGACGGCGCTGGTCGGCACGCCGGAGACGGTGGCCGCGGCGATCCTCGACTACGTCGACCTCGGCGCGGACCTGATCTCCATCCGCGGCTACGACAACTTCAACGACGCGCTCGACTACACCCGCCACATCATTCCGCTCGTCCGCCAGGAGCTCGCGCACCGCGAGGTGACCGGACGGCGCGGCGAGATCGTCCCCACCGACGCCGGCTACGACCGCGCGCCCGAGCTCGCCGCCGCGGCATCCGCTGACACCACCGGGAGCGTCCGATGACCGAGCCTTCTTCGACCGAGCTGCCCGCCACCGCGTCGCCGCAGGTCGAGTTCATCAGCCTGTCGCACCTGAACCCGTCGACGGAGCTCAACCCGGTGCCCAGCCGCGGCATCGACCTGGCCTACTTCCGCCGGTACGTGCGCTGGCTGGAGGAGTCCGGCTACGACTACACGCTGCTGCCGTACGGCTCGAACAGCGCCGACTCGTTCGTCATCGCCTCGGCGGTCGGGCAGCTCACCGAGCGGCTGCGGCCGATCGTCGCGGTGCGGCCGAACACCGCCTTCCCGCTGGTGGCCGCCCAGCAGCTGGCGACGCTCGACCAGCTCACCGAGGGCCGCGCCGTCGTCCACATCATCTCCGGCGGCAGCGACGCCGAGCAGGCCCGCCAGGGCGACTATCTGCCCAAGGACCGCCGCTACGACCGCACCAGCGAGTTCATCGACCTGCTCCGCCGCGCCTGGACGGAAACCAGCCCGTTCAGCCACTCCGGCGAGTTCTACAAGTTCGACGACTTCGGCCCCGGCTTCGCGCCGTACGGGAAGACGATCCCGATCTCGATCGGTGGCCAGTCGGACGCCGCGTTCGAAGTCGGCGGAGCCAAGGCGGACATCTTCAGCTTCTGGGGCGAGCCGCTCGCCGACCTGCGCAGCGAGATCGACCGGGTGAACGGTATCGCCGCGGCGGCCGGCCGGGCCGACCGCCCGCGGATCTGGGTGACCTTCCGGCCGATCATCGCCCAGACCGACAAGCTGGCCTGGGAGAAGGCCCACGACTACGTGGCGAAGATCGAACGCACGTTCAAGGGCGGGAACTACCACAAGCGGTACCTCGGCACGGCCACCGGCCCGCAGAACGTCGGTTCGCAGCGGGCGCTGGAGTTCGCCGCACAGTCGGACGTCTACGACCGTGCCCTGTGGACCAGGACCGCGGCGGCGACCGGCGGTGCGGGTGCGTCGACGGCGCTGGTCGGCAGCCCGGAGACGGTGGCGGCGGCGATCCTGGACTACGTCGACCAGGGCGCGAGCCTGGTGTCGATCCGGGGTTACGACACGCTCGCCGACGCGATCGACTACGGCCGCTACATCGTGCCGCTGGTACGCCAGGAGCTGGCGCATCGGGCCGCGACCGGGCAGCGCGGCACCCTGCAGGCCGACCATCCGGGGGCGCTCGCACCCGGCTTCGACCTCGCCACCTCGGCGGGCTCCCGATGACGGCGGTGGTGGGGGAGCCGGCCCCGAGCGCGGCAAGCGCGGCAAGCGCGGGCCTTCCGGTTGCCGGCCTTCCGGTTCCGGACCTGTCGGTGGAGGCGCTCGCCGCGGTCACCGCCGAGATCGCGTCCACCGCGGCCGCGTACGACCGCACCGGTGAGATTCCCCTGCCGGGGCTCGCCGCCGCGCACCGGGCGGGGCTGCTCACCGCGACGGTGGCGCCGCAGTTCGGCGGGCCGGGCGTCGGGCAGGTCGACATGGCGCGCATCCTGATCGCGCTGGGCGAGGGCGACGCATCGGTCGGCCTGATCGCCGCGAACAACCTGGGCACCCATCAGATTCAGGGCCTGGCCGCCAGCTGGCCGCCGGCCTACTACGCCGATCTGCTGCGGCGCAGCGTGGCGGGCGTGGCGCTGGCGAACTCGGTGCGGGCCGAACCGGAGCTGGGCGCGCCGGCACGTGGTGGTCTGCCGAAGACCACGGTGACGCGCACGGCGGACGGCTGGGTGCTCAACGGCCGCAAGGCGTACGCGACGGGCGGTACCGCGCTGGCCTACCACGTGGTGTGGGTGGTGGCGGACGAACCGGGCGGCGACCCGGAGCGGCCGCGGGTCGGCCACGTGGTCGTCCCGGGCGACCTGCCCGGCATCACCTGGATCGACACCTGGGACCACCTTGGCCTGCGGGCGTCGAACACCCACGACGTCGAATACACGAACGTCGAGCTGCCGGCGGACGCCTTCGTCGAGATCCCGCGCGGTCCGGACGGGGTTTACCGCGACCCGGCGGCGATGGCCTCGATCGGCCTGTTCGGGCATCCGGCCCTGTACATCGGGGTCGCTCGGGCGGCGCGCAGCGCGTTCGTGCGGTACGCGCAGGAGCGGGTGCCGACAGCACTGGGACGCCCGATCGCCACCACCGACCGGATCCAGGCGGCGGCCGGCGAGATCGACGCGCAGATCGCGCAGGCCGAGACGTTGCTGTTCGGTGTGCTGCTGCGGGCACAGAGCGGTGACACCGACCATCTGCCGCAGCTGTCGGTGCTGAAGGTCCAGATCGCGCGTTCGGTGATAGCGGCGGTCAATGCCGCTGTCGCCGTACTGGGAAATCCGGGGCTGAGTCGGCATCTGCCGTTCGAACGACTGCTGCGGGACGTCCTGTGCGTGCGGGTTCATCCGCCTCAGGAGGACACCGCCCTGCTGGCCTCCGGCCGCCGCCTGCTCGGCCTTTAGCTCCTCAACTCACCCCGGGTTTGTAGTTCATCTCCCACGAGAGACGAGAAAGAAAGAATTCGATGACGAGACGTATGTCCCGGCGCGGCATTGCCGCGACAGCCCTGGCCGTCACGGCAGCGCTGGGCCTGACTGCGTGCGGCTCCTCCGACGACGAGGGCGGCGCAACCTCCACGGCGAGTGAACCAGTCGCCGGCGGGACCCTGAAGGTCGCCTTCTTCCCCGACAACCCGCAGTTCACCTGCCTCGACCCGTTCCAGACCTACTGGATCGAGCATCGCACGGTGATCCGCAACGTCGCGGACTCGCTGACCGACCAGGACCCGAAGACCGGGGAGATCAAGCCCTGGCTGGCCAAGAGCTGGGAGGTCGGCGCAGACGGCAAGGAGTACACCTTCCACCTGCGTGACGGTGTGACCTTCAGCGACGGCACCAAGCTGGACGCCGCCGCGGTCAAGGCCAACTTCGACGGTGCCCAGGGCGTGGTCAAGGAGACCGGCGGCACCGCCTACGGGTCCAGCTACATCCTCGGCCTCGACCACACCGAGGTGGTGGACCCGCTCACCGTCAAGGTCGTCTTCTCGGCACCGAACTCGTCCTTCCTGCAGGCCAGCTCGACGACGAACCTGGCGATCATCTCGCCGGACTCGTACAAGAAGACCGCCAAGGAGCGCTGCCTCGGCCAGTACGTCGGCTCCGGGGCGTTCACCCTGGAGAGCTACAAGCCGAACGAGCTCACCGTGCTGCAGAAGCGCCCGGGGTACACCTGGGGCTCGGCACTGTCGAAGAACACCGGTGAGGCTCACCTCGACCGGGTCGAGTTCAGCTACGTCGCCGAGGACAGCGTCCGCACCGGCAACCTGGTCAGCGGGGCGATCGACATCTCCTGGCCGCGCAGCCCGATCACGGTCGAGGACCGCGAGCTGATCAAGAAGTCCGGTGGCGTCATCGAGTCACGGTCGCTTCCCGGTGTGGCCTCCGCGTACTACCCCAACGCGAGCGCGGGCCACGTGCTGTCCGACCTCAAGGTCCGCCAGGCGCTCTACAAGGGCATCGACCTCGCGACCTACGCGAAGACAAGCTTCGGTGACGACTACCCGGTGGTCGGCGGCGCCTTCGACAACACGACGCCGTTCTACGCCTCCCAGGCCAGCAAGCTGGCCTACGACCCCGACGGGGCCATCAGGCTGCTGGAGGAGGCCGGCTGGAAGCCGGGCGAGGGTGGCTACCGCTACAAGGACGGCAAGCGCCTCACCGTGGTGTTCCCGACCAGCTCCCTTTCCGTCAGCTCCGAGCTGATCCAGGACCAGCTGAAGAAGGTCGGCATCGAGCTGAAGATCGATGTGAAGCCCGCCGCCGAGCTCCCCGCGACGTACAAGAACGGCGCCTACGACCTGGCCAGCAGCTACTTCACCCGGGCCGACCCGGGCGCGCTGCAGTTCCTGCTCGACCCGAAGTACGCCACCTCGAAGGCGCTGGCGACCAACGCGGCGACCCCGGAGACCACGGCGAAGATCCAGGCGCTGTTCACCAAGGCGCGGGAGACCACCGATGACGCGGTGCGCAAGCAGGCCTACGCGGACCTGCAGGCCCTGCTCATCGACGAAGGCGTCGCCTTCCCGCAGTACGAGCGGGTGCAGTTCGCCGGCGTCAGCAAGGACGTCCACGGCTTCGCCTTCACGTCCGAGAGCTTCCTGAAGCTCAACGACGTCTGGAAGCAGCAGTAGCCGGGCCGCGGGGGAGGAGACAGTAGCCATGACGCGGTACATCCTCGGCCGGTTCGCCCAGGCACTCGCCGTGCTCTGGGCGGCCTACACCGTGACCTTCGCGGTCCTCTACCTGCTGCCGAGCGACCCGGTCGCCCTGCAACTGGGAGCGGCGGGGATCGAGACCGACAGCCTCACCCCCGCGGAACTGCACACGGCGAAGGCCAGGTACGGGCTCGACCGCCCCATCCTGGAGCAGTACTTCTCCGACCTGTGGGGCTTTCTGCGCGGCGACCTCGGAGAGTCGATCGCCAAGCAGCAGCCGGTCGCCAGCCTGATCGGCGACCGGCTGGCCCCGACCCTCACCCTGAGCCTGGCTGCCGCCACCGTCGCACTGCTGGCCGGGACGGCGCTCGCCTACCTGGCCTCCTATGTGCGGTGGCGGCCGGCCCGGCTGGTTCTCACCCGGCTGCCGTCGTTCGGGGCCTCGTTCCCGCAGTTCTTCATCGCGCTGGTGCTGATCCAGTTCCTCTCGTTCGAGCTCGGCCTGCTGCCCGCCACGGGTATCAGGGGCTGGAAGTCGCTGGTGATGCCGACGATCACCATCTCGATCCTGGTGTCATCCCAGCTCGCCGCGGTGCTGATGCGCAGCTTCGACGACACGCTGCGCCAGCCCTACATCGTCACGGCCCGGGCGAAGGGGCTCTCCCGCGCCGCCGTGCAGTGGCATCACGGGTTCCGCAACGCGCTGCTGCCTGCGACGACGGTCCTGGGCGTGCTCGTCGGCCTCACCGTCACCAGCTCGATCGTCGTCGAGACGGTGTTCTCCCGAAACGGCGTCGGCAAGCTCGCCCAGGAGGCGGTGCTCGCCCAGGACGTCCCGGTCGTGCTCGCCATCGTCTCGCTGTCAGCCGCGGTCTTCGTCGTCGTCAACCTCGTGGTCGACCTGCTCTACCCGCTGCTCGACCCGCGCATCGTCCAAGGCCAGCGGAAGGAGGTCACGATTTGACCACGTCAGTCGTTCCGGAGGCGACCGGTACGGAGGTACCCGCCGCCGCAGCTCCGGTCGCCGCAGCTCCGGTCGCGGTCGCGAAGCCGGCCGCGGGGCGGGCGGCATCGGGCACGGGCGACACGCTGCTCAGCGAACGCGTGATCGCCGACACGGAGCCGGGCGGCCGCTGGGTCGGGCTGCGCGCGACGACACGCACGCTCGCCGTGAAGCCCGGCTTCGTGCTCGCCGTGCTGTTCATCGCGTTCGTTGTGGTCTCCGCGTTCGCGCCGGGCCTGTTCACCTCCCGCGACCCGTACGCGACCGCGCCAGCGGAGCGGCTGGACTCGCCGAGCCTGAACCACCTGTTCGGCACCGACGAGCTCGGCCGTGACCTGTGGACCCGGATGCTCTACGGCTCCCAGTTGACGATCAAGGCCGCGCTCATCGCGGTGGGAATCGCGATCGTCGTCGGCCTCGCGCTCGGGGTGCTCTCCGGGCTGTCCGGCGGCTTCTTCGACGCCCTGCTCATGCGGATCGTGGACGTCCAGCTCGCCATACCCGTGCTGCTGCTGTGCCTGGCCATCGTCACCGCCCTCGGGTTCGGCACCGTGCCGGTGGCGATCGCCGTCGGGGTCGGCATCATGCCGGCGTTCGCGCGCACCACCCGCGCCGAGGTGCTGCGGGTCAAGACTCTGCCGTTCGTGGAGGCGTCCCGGGCGGGCGGGGCGTCGTGGCCGCGGGTGCTGCTGACCCATGTGCTGCCCAACTCGTGGGGACCGGTCGGGGTGCTCGCCGTCCTCGACACCGGCGTGGCGATCCTCTACATCGCCTCGCTGAGCTTCCTCGGCTTCGGGGCGACGCCGCCGGCGGCCGAGTGGGGCACGCTGATCTCCGCCGGCCGCAACTACCTGGTCACCGCCCCGTGGGTGTCACTTCTGCCCGGGCTCTTCGTCGCCGCGGCAGTGCTGAGCCTCAACCACGTATCGAAGACCATCCAGGAGCGGGAGCGATGACGCAGGACGACGCACTCGCGTCGGCCGCGGTGGCCGGGCCGGCCGGTTCCGCGGTGCCCGCCGGCGGTTCCGCGGAACCGGGTTCGTCCGTACTGGGCGGTTCCGCGGTGCCGGGTTCCGTGGTGCCGGACGGTTCCGCGGAACCGGTTTCCTCCGTACTAGGCGGTTCCGCGGCGCCGCCCGGACCGCTGGTAACGGTGACGGACCTCGAGGTCGGCTATGTGCGGCGGCGCCGGACAGCGCCCGCCGTGCGCGGGGTCAGCCTGACCATCGCCCGCGGCGAGACCGTCGCGCTCGTCGGCGAGTCCGGCTCCGGCAAGTCGACGATCGCCAACACCCTCATCGGCCTGCTGCCCGACAACGCCCGCGTCACCGGAGGCAGCGTCACCTTCGACCTCGGCGGCGACAGCGGCGACAGCGGCCGCGACCTCGGCCGCGACAGCGACGGCGACCTCGGTAGCGACGGCGCCGGTGCCCGGCGGGTCGAGGTGGTCGGGGCGCGGGAGCGGGTGCTTCGCGGGCTGCGCGGCCGGGTGGTCAGCCTGGTGCCCCAGGACCCGATGGTCGGCCTCAACCCCACCCGCCGGATCGGCGCGCAGGTCGCCGAGAGCATCAGGCTGCGCGGGGTGAACGGGGACCAGGTCCGTGCGGAGGTGCTGGAGTTCCTCGCGCAGGCGGGCATCGACGACCCCGAGCTGCGGGCCCGCCAGTATCCGCACGAGCTGTCCGGTGGTCTGCGCCAGCGGGTGCTCATCGCCATCGCGCTGGCCGGCAGGCCTCAGATGATCATCGCCGACGAGCCGACGAGCGCGCTGGACGTCACCGTGCAGCGCCGGATCCTCGACCACATCGAGGGGCTGGTCCGCGAGTCCGGGATCTCGCTGCTGATCATCACGCACGACCTCGCCGTCGCCGCCGACCGCAGCGACCGGGTGCTCGTCCTGCAGGATGGCTCGATCGTCGAGCAGGGCGTCCCGGGACGGATCCTGGTCAAACCCGAGCAGGAGTACACCCGGCGGCTCATCGCGGCCGCCCCCGGCCTCGCCCACGGCGGCCGGATCGTGCCCCGCCTGGTGCTGCGTCCCGACGAGGTCGCCACGCCCGACCCGGTGATCCGCCTGGAGAACCTGACCAAGCGCTACCCGCTGCCAGGCCGGCAGTCCGGGTCCTTCCTGGCCCTGGACGACGTGTCGCTGCAGGTCGCCCGCGGGCGCACCCATGCCCTGGTCGGCGAGTCAGGTTCTGGCAAGACCACGGCGTTGCGCCTCGCGCTCGGCCTGGAGAAGGCCACCAGCGGACGGGTCCTGCTCGACGGCGTGGACATCACCGACCAGGGCTGGCGGCAGACCCGTCCGCTGCGGCGCAAGGTCCAGCTCGTCCACCAGAACCCGTTCGCCTCGCTCGACCCGCGGTTCAGCATCGGCCGCAGCATCATCGAGCCGCTGGCGTCGTTCGGGATCGGTGACCGCCGCAGCCGCCGCGCCCGCGCGGTGGAGCTGCTCGACCAGGTCGCGCTGCCCGCCTCCTACCTGGACCGGCTGCCCGCGGAACTGTCCGGCGGGCAGCGCCAGCGGGTCGCGATCGCCCGCTCGCTCGCCCTCGAACCCGAGGTGGTGCTGCTCGACGAGCCCGTCTCGGCACTCGACGTCTCGGTGCAGGAGCAGATCCTCGCGCTGCTGCGTGACCTGCAGGAACGCCTCGGCCTGAGCTACCTGTTCATCTCGCACGATCTGTCCATCGTCGCCCAGATCTCGCACACTGTGACGGTGCTCAATCGTGGGAAGGTCGCCGAGTCGGGCGCCGTGGCCGAGGTCTTCGGCTCGCCGCGCAGCGAATACACCCGGGAGCTGATCGAGGCCATCCCCGGCCAGCGCAGCGCCGCCCTCTCGGTCGGAGCCGGCGTGCCCGTGCATGCCTGACCGGCGCGGCGCCGGCTCCAGCTTCGCCGGTCCCAGCGGCGCCGGTCCCAGCGTCGCCCCTGCTCGGGACGTCCGCGGCGGGGAGGCGACGGTCTGGCCCGGACTGCGGACCATGCTGGACGGCTCCCTCGCCCACCCGGTGCCAGCCCTGCTCGCGGCCGTCACCGGGATCATCAACGGCACGACCATGATCCTCGGTGCGATCGCGATCGGCTGGGCCACCGACCACCTGATCGTCCCGGCACTGGCCGGCGACGACGTCGGGCGCGCCGCCTGGTGGATCGCGGCCGGGGCGATCGTCGGCGTCTCCACCCTGCGCTGGATGACGATCATCGCCCGGGGGATCGCCACCGGGTTCGTCCAGCACGGCTCCCAGGCGGACGTCCGGCGGGCGGTCGTCGACCGCTACCTGCATCTCGGTCTGGCGTGGCACCGCCGGCACGCCCCCGGCCAGCTGCTGTCGACCGCGGTCGCCGACGTGGACGCGCTGTGGCTGCCGATGCTCAACTTCTACTTCACGCTCGGCATGGTCGTGATGCTCGTCGTCGCGATCATCGAGATGTTCCTGCGCGCCGCCGCACTCGGCCTCGTCGGTGTCGCGCTGGTACTGGCCGTGCTCGGCCTCAACCTGCTCTACCAGCGCGTGCTCGCCCCGCGGGCCGCCGCCGCCCAGGCACAGCGCGGGGTCTTCGGCGCGCTCGCGCTGGAGAGCATCGACGGCGGCCAGGTCGTGCGGACCCTCGGCCTCGCCGACCGGGAGCGCGCGCGGGTCGGCGCCGCCGCGCACGGCCTGCGGGACGCCAACTTCGCGATGGGCCTGGTCAGCTCGGTGTTCGACCCGGTCATCGAGCTGCTGCCGACGGTGGCCGTGCTCGGCGTCCTCGCCGTCGGCGCGCATCAGGTCGAGGCCGGAGAGCTGAGCGTCGGCGTGCTCGTCGAAGTCGTCTACCTGCTGCTCACGATCTCCATCCCGCTCAACGTCATCAGCCGTTTCCTGTCCATGCTGCCGATCTCGACCGCCGGGCGGACCAGGGTCGCCGCCGTCATCCACTCGGCCGAAACCACCGGGCACGGCGACCGAACCCTGGCCAGCCCCCTGAAACCGGGCGGGATCGGCCTGCGGGCGCGGGGCGCCGGCTACGCGGTCGGCGGGACCCGGCTGCTCTCGGACGTCGACCTCGACATCGCCCCCGGGGAGATCGTCGCGCTGGTCGGGGCGACCGGCTCGGGCAAGAGCACCCTCGTCGACCTGCTCGGCCGCCAGCTCGATCCGTCCGAGGGCGTGGTCGAGATCGGGGGTGTCCCGGCCGCCGAGCTCGGCCGTGGGCAGATCGCCGCGCGGCTGGCGGTGGTCTCCCAGAGCCCGTGGCTGTTCGCCGGCAGCGTGCGGGAGAACCTGCAGCTCGACGGGCATCCCCGCGAGCACCGCCCGTACAGCGACGCCGAGCTGTGGCGGGCACTCGCCTCCGCCGGCGCCGAGAACGTGGTCCGTGCGTTGCCCGCCGGCCTCGACACGCGGGTCGGGGAGCGGGGTGCCCGGCTGTCCGGCGGCCAGCGCCAGCGGCTGTGCCTGGCCCGTGCGCTGGTCCGCGATCCGGGCGTGCTGCTGCTCGACGACGCCACCTCCGCCCTCGACCCGGCCGTCGAACGCGACGTCCTCGCCGCGATCGCCGAACTGCGCGGACGGGTGACCGTGCTCATCGTCGGCGGGCGCCCCAGCTCCGTCCTGGTCGCCGACCGGGTCGCCTTCCTGCGTGCCGGCCGGCTAGCCGCCGTGGGCACCCACCCCGAGCTGCTGGCCACCGAGCCCGAGTACCGGCGCATCCTGCACGCCTACGCCGACCACAGCTCGCATCCCGGCGACGGCTGGCACCCCGACCACGGGTTCGGTGACGACCATGGCTCGGGCGATGAGTAGCACCGACCCGGCCTCGGCCCCCGCTCCCGCCCGGCTGGCTGATCTCGCCGGGGTCCGGGGACGGACCCTCATCCACCTGCTGCGCACCACCACCCCGATGCTGACCAGCGGCCTGGCGCTCACCCTGCTGCTCGCCTTCGTCGCCGGGGCCGGGCGCATCGTCACCCCGCTCACCGTCCAGTACGCCCTCGACCACGGTCTGCTCCACCCGCACCCCGGCACCGCGGACGTCGTCCTGCGCGCCGTCGGCGTCGGCGCGGGAGCCACGGTGCTGGCGGCGGCGGCGTCCGGGTGGCTCAACCGGCGCGTCTTCCGGCGCACCGAGGCCGCGCTCGCCCAGCTGCGTGCGGACGGCGTCGCCCGCATCCACGAGATCTCCTACGAGCGGTTCGCCCGGATCCCCAGCGCCGACCTGGTCAGCCGGCTGACCAGTGACCTCGACACGGTGACCACGTTCGTCCAGAACGGCGGCGTCCTGCTGCTGGTCAACGCCGCCCAGATGGTGATCGCCGCGGTCCTCATCTCGATCTACTCCTGGCAGCTCGCGCTGCCCGTGCTCGCCGCGGCGGCGCTGCTGCTCGTCGTCATGCGACGCATCCAGGCAGTCGTCGGACGCCGTTTCCGCGTCGTGCGGGAGCGGGTGTCGGCGATGCAGTCCGTCATCGGCGAAGCCATCACCGGCATCGCCGTCATCCGCTCCACCGGCACCGAGCGGCGCAGCCGCGCCGCCGCCGACGAGTCGATCGAACAGGTCGCGGCCGCCCAGCGCCACACCCTGGTCCCGCTGCACACCAACACCGCGCTCGGCGAGGTGGCGATCTCGTTCATCACCACCTTCATCGTCATCGCCGGTGTCCGGTGGTCCGTGGACAACACCTGGTGGGAGCCGGGACTGGACCTGTCCGCCGGTGAGCTGGTCGCGTTGTTGCTCCTGGTGACCTTCTTCGTCCGCCCGCTTCAGCTGCTGGTGACAATGCTCGGCGAGGTGCAGAGCGCGGTCGCCGGCTGGCGGCGGGCGATCGAGGTGCTGGCCACCCCGTCCGCGGTGGTCGCCGGGCCGGGCGCCCGCGAGCTCCCACCCGGCCCGATCGCCGTCGACCTGCACGGCGTCGCCGCTTCCTACGGGGACGCCGCCGCCGACGTCGGCGATGTCGCCACCGGAGACGGCCTGCTCGCGCTGCGCGACGTCACCATCGGCATCGACCCGGGGGAGCACGTCGCCGTCGTCGGCGAGACCGGATCCGGCAAGAGCACGTTCGCCCGGCTGCTGACCCGTCAGCTCTCGGCGCGGCGCGGGCGCGTCCTGCTCGGCGGCATCCCGATCGCCCAGGTCGGCGACCGGTCGTTCCAACGCCGGATCGCCGTTGTCCCGCAGGACCCGTTCCTGTTCGATGCCACGATCGCTGACAACATCCTCGCCGGAGTCCACGGTGACATCCGGGCCCCCGAGGCGCGGGAAGCACTGGACGAGATCGTCGACTCGCTCGGCCTGCGCCCCTGGATCGGCACCCTGCCCGACGGCATCGACACCCGCGTCGGGGTGCGCGGCGCGCGGCTGTCAGCCGGCGAGCGCCAGCTCGTCGCGCTCGCCCGCACCGCGCTGGTCGACCCGGACCTGCTCGTGCTCGACGAGGCCACCAGCGGCGTCGACCCGGCCACCGACGTCCGCGTGCAACACGCCCTCGACGCGCTCACCGTCGGCCGCACCACCATCTCGATCGCGCACCGCATGGTCACCGCCGAGCGCGCCGACCGCATCCTCGTCTTCGACGACGGCCGGATCGTCCAGAACGGCCGCCACGCCGACCTCGTCACCCGCCCCGGACGCTACGCGGACCTACACGCCGTCTGGGTCGACCACACCGTCGCCGCCGACCACGTCCCCCACCCGCGGGAGGAACGGACGGAAGGAGACGGCGACGAGCACCGCGAACCGGCGACGCGCCACACCCTCCGGAACGACAGGAGCACCTGATGACATCGGCGCGGCTCGGTTTCAACGCGCGGATCTCCTTCCCAACCGGCGGCGCCGCGCAGGCGCTGCGCGACGGCGTCGAGCTGTTCCGCGTCGCCGAACAGCTCGGCTACGACACCGGCTGGGTCTACCAGCGCCACTTCGACAACTACCTGGCCTCCCCGCTGGTGTTCCACGCCGCGGTCGCGCAGCACACCGACCGGATCGGCCTGGGCACCGCCATCATCGGCGTCCGCTACGAGGACCCGATCCTGCTCGCCGAGGCCGCCGCGACCGCCGACCTGCTCAGCTCCGGACGTCTGCAGCTCGGCCTCGGCACCGGCCAGGGCGGCTTCGACAGCGTCTTCGGCCAGGAGCCGAACGACGGGCGGGAACAGTCCCAGACCCGGCTCGCCGACGACCTGATTGCCTTCCTGCCGCCCGCGTTCGGCCTCCGGGAGAACCTGCGCCTGCTGGAGGACATCGCCACAACCGTGGCCCCGCACCTCGGCTGGGCACCGACCACCGGCGGTCGGACCTCATAGCAACCGGTCATCACCTCTCGACAGCCGTCGCCTCATCGTGGCCGCACACCGAACCGCCTGGCAGAAGGCCGACAAAACACCGGTCCGAAGGACGGCTCGAACCCTCGATGGAGAGACTGTGCTGCACCTGCAGTGCGAAAGCTGGTCGGATTTTAGCGATCCTCTCGCTGCTGCGCTGTCGCTGCCTCCTGGGCGTGGCGGCTGTCACTCGGCTACGAGAATGAATCGACCTTCTGTATGACGGCTTCTCTGACTGCCTTCCCCGTGGGGGCGAATCCGCCAGTGTACCACTTGGCTGAAAGCGTCGATCCGGACCGGGATATGATGATGTTGTTTGACAGAAAACTGTAGTCGGAACAGTAGGGGGAGTCCCTGAGCTCCTCCGATACTTCGAGCCGGTCTGGTGAAGCCGCAAGGAGAGTCAGGGTCTTGACGCAGGGTGAACCGTCGGCGGCCTGCAACTTCGGATAGTCGGCGCTGCCCACCGTCGTGCCCAGTCGGCCGCCGGAGATCGTGATATTTACGGGAGATCTCGAGCTGGCCGATGAAACTACGCCCTGCCACCGGCCGAGAAAGGACTCGGGAACGCTCAGAAGCTCCGGTCCGGCCTCCGTGGGCGGCGCGTAGGTCGGCACGCCCAGAAGTGCGGAATACGAAGGAGAAAGGTAGGGTGGCAGAGCGCCCTGCGTTTGGCCGCCGCCGCTGCGCAGGTCGGTGATATCTGGGCTCGCGGTGGTTCCCACCGTGGCCGGCCCGCCGGGAGGCGATGCCTGTGGACTCCCGTTCTGGTACGCCCTGATTCCGACGATTACGCCGATAACGGCGACAACAAGGCCTGCAATCTCCAGGCCAAGCCGCAGGCGACGGTCACCGCCATCGCCGCTTCCCCCGTTGTCTGTCACGCCACCCCCGGTTCATCGACCAGGCCAATACAGAGACATGATGCTGTTGACCCGGTCTTCATCACGCCGCCCGACAGCCTATGAAGCACTGCCCTTCCGATCAAGGAGCGTGACCTGGCGGGCATGTCAGCCGCAGGTACGTGTCCGCTGGCCTGCCCGGGGCGTCGCACGGCCGCGTTTGGTTCGTTTCTCGACAGGCCGCAGCCCTCGGCTACCGGGCCGGTGAGCCGAGGAAATGGTTGATGGCTGCATCGGTGGGCATCGAGGGCCCGGCCCCGTGGCTGCGTACCGACAGGGCGGCCGCGGCGCTGGCGTACCGCAGCGCCTGCTCAGGCTCCTCGCTCCGCGCCAGGGCCGCGCCGAACGCGCCGCAGAAGCAGTCGCCCGCGCCGGTGGTGTCGACCGCCGTCACCGGAAAGCCGGGCACCCGTAGGACAGTGCCGTCGAGCCGGGCCAACAGGCCCTCGGCGCCGAGGGTGACGACGACGTTGGGCGCCACCCCCGCGCCGTCAGCCAGCAGCCCCTCCACCCGATCGGACGTCATCGCCGCCGCCGGGTCCGCCCCGACCCCGGTGACATTGGCGAACTCGGTCTCGTTCACGACCAGATAATCGACGTCGCGCAGCACGTCAGGCGGCGTCGGCCGATACGGGGCGAGGTTCAGCACCGTTACCGCACCGGCTTCCCTGGCCCGGGCAATCGCCGCAATGTTCGTTGCCTCGGGAATCTCGCCCTGCAACAGCAGGATATCGCCCGGGGTGAGAGGGATGCCGTCGAGCGAATTCGGCAGCACCCGATCATTCGCACCCGGAACAATGGTGATGGCATTCTCGCCCGACCCGTCGACGAGAATAACCGCGGTACCGGACGCCCCCGGGACGGCAGCCAGCCGGCCGAGGTCCAGATGCTCGGAATCCAGGAAATCGCGCAGTATCCGCCCGAAGTCGTCGTCACCGACGGCACCCACCATGGACGTCGCCGCACCCGCCCGGCGTGCCGCGACCGCCTGGTTCGCGCCCTTCCCGCCCGGCAGAAGACTCACCGAGCGTCCCGGGACGGTCTCGCCGGGCCTGGGCATGCGCACGCATCGGGTCAGCACGTCCATATTGACCGAGCCGACCACCACAACTCTGCTCAGCACGCCTCCCCGCCTCCGGACCCTCACGTCTGAGGCACAGGTGGGCCCGCCGAGCGCGGGGCTGGCGTGCCTGCGCCTGCCGGATGCCTTCCAGCCGCTGGCCGACGCTACCCGACCATGTCGCCGAAGAGGCCGCACGCCGCTACCGGCCGCGTGCCCCGGTGCCGGGATGGATCATGATCAGCCACCCCTCCGCCTTCAGCTGCCACCACTGCTCCTGAGCAAGAAGTGAGGATTCTGGCTGCTGCAACAGCCGAAATCCGCACTTCTTGCGGATTATCAAGCAACTCCGTCGGCCTGTTTGTCACTATTAGTGTGAATTGCCGGTGCTTGTGGCGGAGTGGAGTCCCCGGCGGCCCGACCCTGCAGCGGTTGGGCGGCCCGCCGTTCACCAGCCATCCGCGCCTGCTGCCGAGCGCGGTCCGCGCAACGAGAGTGACATTGGTGTCTGAAACGGGGATCAGATCAAGATGTTGAATGAATCTGTCGCGGATCGTGGGCTGCCGCATGGTGTCAAAGCCCCGCGGTGGACCACTCGCTCGTCCGACATCGCCGGCCCGAAGTGGCCCGAAGTGGCGCGAGGGTAGCCGATGAAACTCGAACTGCCACCCGTGACCAGCGCTTTCGGTGACTCCAGCGGCGCCCATGCGTCGATCGGCGAGCAAAACCCCGGTTCTGCCAAGCTCCGGGAGCGCCCCAGAACCGACGTAAAGAGCTAGCAGTATCTGATCCAGAATGCGCTTCCCGAAGGCTTGCGAAATCTGTGTCAATATGGATGTCAAGAAGCTCAGGTGCGAGGTCACAAGGAGCCCTCTATCCGTGGATACGCGACAGCCATGCGAACGCTGCAAGCTGACCGCGACTGTCAGAAAGCTCCGGAAGGTCGACCAGGCCGGCCGCCCGCCTCGCCCGGTCCGCGAGCCTATAGCCGACATCGGCCCCATAGCCGGCCGCGCGCACGGGGCACGGGGTGCCAGCCGTTCCGCAGCCGCCTGACGCCCGCGACCGGCATCCGCGACTGTGGTCGGGTGGCCGCGTCCTGCGTCCTGCGTCCCGCGGCCGTGGCGGGTGTTCCGTGGTCGACGGCAGGCCCCAAGCGGCCGGCCCCCGCCCCGCGCAGTAAACGAGGTACCTTGCCGGGTCGGAGAAAGGTGTGTTAGAAAGCTCGCAGCAAAGCTGAGCAAGTGCCCAACGAAAATTCACTTTCACTCGCGCCCACGATGAACTGGCGGCCTTGTCCGTGTGTGCGCACGGTTCCTTACAACTTCGTACCTGAGGAAGAACAATGACTGAGGCGACCCGGCCGGTGCGCGTCGTGCAATGGACGACGGGAAACGTCGCGAAGGAGTCGATCAAGGCGATCATCGAGCGTCCTGGACTGCTCGAGCTGGTCGGGCTGTTCGCGTTCAGCAAGGAGAAGGTCGGAAAGGACGCAGGTCAGCTGGCAGGCCTCGACCGTGACCTCGGTGTCACCGCGACCGACGATGTCGAGGCGCTGATCGCCTTACGTCCCGACTGTGTGATCTACATGCCGCTGTACCCGGACGTCGAGCACCTGACCCGGCTGCTGCGGGCCGGTATCAACGTCGTCTCCAGCGCGGGCTTCATCACCGGCCGAGCCTACGGTGCCGAGAGCCGGGCCGCGCTCGACGAGGCCGCGCGCGCCGGCAACGCCAGCCTGTTCGGCAGCGGTATCAACCCGGGCTTCGCCGACTACCTCGCCGCGGTCGCGACCGGCCCATGCCGGGAGGTCAACTACATCCGGGTCACCGAGTCGTTCAACATCGGGCTGTGGGCCGGCGACGCGAACCAGAACGAGCTCGGCTGGGGCCGCCCCGCCGGCGACCCCGGCCATGCCGACGAGATCCGCAAGGCCACCGCGGTGTTCGGTGACGCCGTCGAGTCGATCGCCCACCAGCTCGGCCTGGAGCTGGACGACATCCGCTGCGAGGTCGAGTTCGCCCACGCGACCACCGACGCCGACGTCCCCGGCCGCACGGTGCGGGCCGGCAGCGTCGCCGGGATCGACGCGCGCTGGATCGGCTCGGTGGCCGGCACCGACCTGGTGGAGGCGCAGGTCCGCTGGACCGTCGCCGCCGACATCGAACCAGCCTGGGACATCGCGATGGCCTACCTGATGGAGGTCCGCGGCACTCCGCAGATCAACCTGCGGGTCGAGGTCCTCCCCGCCGACCTCACCAACCTCACCATGGACGACATCAGCGCCATGGGCTCGATGATCACAGCTCTGCCGGTGGTCAACGCGATTCCCGCCGTGGTCGCCGCGCGGCCGGGCATCGTCACCTACGCGGACCTGCCGACCGTCGCCTCCCAGCTGGTCGTCAAGCGCTGACCCAGCTCATCTGGCTGATCCAGTTCAGCTGGCTGAACCGGCTGACCCGCGTTACCCGGCTGGCCCCACCGCGACCGGGCCGCTCCGCCCGGCTGATCGGCCGGCCGCCCAGGAGCGGCCCGATAGCGTGTGGCCCATGCCGATATCGCTGGAGAAGATCGAGGCCCAGGCCCCTGAGCTGCTCAGTCTGGTCAAGGAGGCTCGTTCTCGGCTGTCGGCACAGGCATTGGACACCGCCCGCGCGAAGGTCGCGCTGTGCGTCGACCACAGTGGATCGATGCGGGCCCTGTACGTCAAGGGCGTCGTCCAGCGGATCGCCGAACGGGCCCTGGCCCTCGCGACCCAGTTCGACGACGACGGCGCCATCGACGTGTTCATCTTCGACACCGGCGCCGTCCACGCCGGCGAGCTCACCCTCGCGGACTACGCCGGGGGAATCGACCGGCTGCGCACCGGCCGGCGCATGGGCCGGACGGACTACGCCGCCGCGATGACGCTCGTCCGCGAGCACTTTCCGGCCGACGGGCTGCCGGTATACGTGCTGTTCGTCACCGACGGCGCGCCGGACAGCCGGACCGCCGCCAGACAGGAGCTTGTCACCGCGTCGCAGCGGAACATCTTCTACAAGTTCCTCGGTGTGGGGGAGGGCCCCTTCGACTTCCTGCGCCGCCTCGACGACCTGCGTGGACGTCCAGTGGACAACGCGCACTTCGTCGAGCCGGACGACATCGAAGCCCTCGACGACCGGCAGGTCTTCGATCTCCTGCTGGCGGAGTACCCGCAGTGGCTCGACGAGGCCAGGAAGGCCGGCCTGCTCACCTGACGTTGCACCTGTCGGGCTGCCTGAAGGGCATGCCCCGGCGACGGAGGTGACGGCGGCGACCGCGACGGCGGTGATGACGCCGATGACGAAGGGCTCAACCGGTGACAGTACCGCTCTCCATCCTCGACCTGGCGACGATCGGCGTCGACGAGACCGCGCAGCAGAGCCTCGAAGGCAGCGTCGCGCTCGCGCGCCTGGCCGAGTCCCTCGGCTACCAGCGGATCTGGTACGCCGAGCACCACAACATGCCGCGGATCGCGTCGTCCGCGACCAGCGTGCTCATCGCGCATGTCGCGGCGAACACGAGCACCGTCCGGCTCGGCTCCGGCGGTGTCATGCTGCCGAACCACTCGCCGCTCACCATCGCCGAGCAGTTCGGCACGCTCGCGACGCTGCACCCCGGTCGCATCGACCTGGGCCTGGGCCGGGCCCCCGGCAGCGACCAGCAGACGATGTACGCCCTGCGCCGGGACGACCGCTCGGCCGAGCGGTTCCCGCAGGACGTCCAGGAGCTTCAGGGCTACCTGGCCGGCCGGTCGCTCATCCCCGGCGTCGACGCCACCCCCGGCAAGGGCACGAACGTCCCGTTGTACATCCTCGGGTCGTCGCTGTTCGGGGCCCGGCTCGCGGCGGCGCTCGGGCTGCCCTACGGGTTCGCATCGCATTTCGCCCCGAACGCCCTGCAGGACGCGGTCGCCCTCTACCGCCGCCTGTTCCAGCCGTCGGCGCAGCTCGACCAGCCGTACGTCATCGCAGGCGTCAACGTCATCGCCGCGGACACCGCGGACGACGCACAGGACCAGCAGCGCACGATCCGCCGCCAGCGGGTCAGCTGGCTGCTCGGCCGCGGCCAGACCTTCACCGATGCCGAGGCGGACGAGATCCTCGCAGCACCGCAGGGGCAGCAGCTCGTCCAGATGATGAAGTACACCGCCGCCGGCACCCCGGACACGGTCGGCGCGTACCTCGACTGGTTCACCACCCACGCCGACGCCGACGAGCTCATCGTCGCCCACCAGTCCCCGACGATCGCCCAGCGCCTGCGCTCCGTGGAACTGACCGCCAAGGCAGCCGGCCTCGCCGCACCTACCCCGGGCGACTGACCCCGGCGGCGCTCTGGCCGAGAACACGGTCGATATCCCACAGGTGATGCCACACATCATGGGCGTTGTTCCGCACGATGTCGGCCGCCTGCTGCTCACCGCGCGTCGCGTGGCGGACGACGACGCCCTCGGCGAGCGCGGCGCGCATGACGTCAACCCAGGCGGGCGCGCTGATCCCGAGGGCCCACCGGGCCGCCGCCAGCGGAACGCTGTCGTACCGGCGGGCACGGGCCAGCTCATCCGGGTCGTACCCCGCGATGTCGGTGACGCCGGCCAGGCGCGCTCCCTGGACCCGCTCGGCCCAGTTCCGCAGGTTGTCGGCCATGTGGCTGACGTACTCGGCGACGCTCCACGCCTCGGCGGACAGCCGCTCATCGCCGACCGCGTCCCTGGAGCGTCGGTCGACCTCGGCTGGTGACGCCGCTACCAGCACGACGGCGTGCACCATGTCGATCCGCCAGTCGAACTGGCAGTCGCCACAAGGATCCCCGTACAGCGCCGCACCCCACAGCTCCATACCGAGCAATGATGGCCGATCAGCGGACGGCGTCGGCGGCGACCGTGGCGAGTGGGATTCCTGCCCAGCCGAGAGTGACCGGTTCGGCCTGCGCGCTCGTGACGACGAGGCCGCGGCGGCGTGACCCGTAGGCGTCGCCGCTGTACGCGACGGCCTGGTAGGGGCCCACCTCTCGCGAGAGTTCGGTGATGTTCCCCGTGCCCTGGGCGTCGTCGACCAGTTCCTGGAAAGCCCGGGCACTGTCAAGATCGGGCATCTTCACCCAGGAGACGGCGACCAGTGCGATGTTTCCCCTGCCGTCGATGATCGTGAACTGCGCCCGGCTCAGCGCGGAACACGGCTGCTGCAGGAAGAAGACGTGGACCTCGCCGTAGGAATGCGCCGCGCAGCCGTCCGTCTCGGCCTGGAATCGGCTCTGGGTGCCGAGATGGTTCCGCCGGAACCTGTTCTCGATCCGCTCGATCTTCCGGATCTCGTCGGTGCGACCCGCCTCCTCGGCGATCCTGCCCTCGCCGGGCTCGGCGGCCTCGCCGCTCTCACCGGACGGCTGTGGTTGCCGGCTGTGCACCGACCCGGACGCCGGGCGCGTGGCGGTGGAGTCGCCGGCCGAGATCCCGCTCGCGCTCAGCGCGAGCAGCAGTAGCAGGGCAAGGGCAGGGGCGGACAGATTCTTCACCGGCTCGCTCCCGCCTCCGCAGCAACATCCCATTGCAGCTCCTCCTGCCGGCCACTGCCTGCCCCTGGGGGTGGCACCGTCCGGAGCCGGGGGCGGCGAGTGTGGAACAGGCGAGCTCGTGATATGAGCGTAGCGTGACGGGGTGAACGCGTATAGAGGTCGAAAGCGGAATGCCGTTCACCGTCGCCGGGTGCCCCGAGTTCGACGAGTACGTCCGTCAGGTCTGGGTGCTGGTTCGTGTGGTATCGCCGCTGGCGGGTTGTCAATTGTTGCCTGATTGTTTCGATTGTGGACCGTTGACCGTTCTGTAACGGGGGCCATAGTTTTCCGACGCCGGATTCCGTCCGACATCTGCCGATGCGGAGAACTGATGCGTTTGTTTTCCCGCCCGAGCCGTGCCCTGCTCGCGGCTGCCCTGGCCCTGCCACTCGCGATCGGTGCCGCAGCTGTGGCCAGTCCGGCCGCGAACGCCGCCTCACCGGCCGGAGGCTCCTTCTCCGTCCTGACCTACAACATCGCCGGCCTGCCCGAAGCGCTTTCCAGCGCGGAGACCCCGCGCGCGGAGAGCACGACCACCATCGGCCAGCGCCTCGGCCCCTACGACATCGTCCAGGTGCAGGAGGACTTCAACTACCACGCCTACCTCTACGACGGCGACACCACCCACGCGTACCGGACGCCGACCAGCGGCGGCGTCCCGTTCGGCAGCGGGCTCAACACCCTCTCGAAGGTCAGCTACAGCGACCTCGACCGGGTGAGCTGGGATGACTGCAGCACCTTCGACGGCGCCGACTGCCTGACGCCGAAGGGCTTCACCCTCAAGCGGATCCGCCTCGGCGAGGGCGTCTACGTCGACTTCTACAACCTGCACGCGGACGCCGGGACCACCAGCGCGGACACCAGCGCGCGGGCCTCGAACCTGAGCCAGCTGGCCTCGTACATCTCGTCGCATTCGGCCGGTAACGCCGTGGTGGTGATGGGTGACACCAACGCCCGCTACACCCGCACCGGCGACACCATCGCCGCCTTCGCCGCGGCGAACGGACTGACCGACGCCTGGGTGAAGCTGGAGCGCGGCGGGGTCGCACCCGCGACCGGCAGCACCGCACTGGTCTGCGACGAGGCCGCGCCCACCGACACCTGCGAGGTCGTCGACAAGGTCCTGTACCGCAGCAGCAGCTTCGTCACCCTCAACGCCACCGGCTACGCCAACCGCAACGCCGACTTCCTGAACTCCGCCGGCGTCATGCTTTCCGACCACTTCCCGATCGCCGTCGACTTCAGCTGGACCCGTAACAGCGCCTACCAGGCCAGCGACCAGTTCGGTGGTTCCGGTGGCACGGCCTACACCGACGTCAACGCCATTCCGGCCGGAGCGGCGGTCAGCACCGTCAGGCTGCGTTCCGGCTCCCGGGTCGACCAGATCGGCCTCACCCTGACGAACGGCACCACACTGAACCACGGTGGTACCGGCGGAACCGCCCAGTCGCTGACCCTGGGCAGCGGTGAGTACCTGACGTCCGTCTACCTGTGCTCGGGCGTGAAGGACAGCAGCACCCGGGTCTTCTACACCAGGTTCACCACCAACCTCGGGCGCACCCTCGCCGGTGGGGCCACGACGTCCACCTGCGTCACGTACACGGCGCCGTCCGGCTGGCAGATCGCCGGATTCCACGGCCGTGCCGCCACCGAGAACGACAAGATCGGGGTCTTCTACACCCAGCGCTGAGCGCGGTCCGGAACCACCACGCATGAAAAAACAGGGCCGGGACGGTTTCCACCGTCCCGGCCCTGCCGTTGGCGGGGAGTTGTCCAGAAATTCCGTCATCGGGATTGTTTCCGTCGGCTGGGGAGCTGCGGCCAGCTGTAGAAGTACCAGGCGCCGCGGTTCACGGTGGTAGCGCTGGTCGCGAAGGTCAGATGGCGCCGGCGAGCTGGGTCGCCCCGGTGACCGCCATGACCGCACCCAGCGCCGACACCACCAGCGCGGACAGGAGCGGGACCGCTCGACCGAGGCGGGCCGGGACGCGGTCGGTGACGCGGGCCAGCAGGGGCGCGCTCCTGACAAGCGCAAGCCCGATCCCGACGAGTACCCCGGCCAGGCCCACACTGAACGCGATGATCATCACGATGCCGAGCGCCGCGCGGTGAAGCCCGGCGGCGAGGAGCATCACGCTCAACGCCTCCGGGCAGGGGATGAGACCTGCGGAGAAGCCCATCGCCAACACCCCGCGCGGACCGCCGGCCCACCCCGCCGCGCCATTTCCGTCCCCGCGCCCGTGGGAGTGCGTGTGCGCGTGTCCGTGCACGTGTCCGTGCGCGTGGGCGGGGTGGTGGTCCTGCCCGTGCGAGTGGTCGTGCGTGGCGGTGACGGGAGCGAGGCTGGACTGCCAGCGGCGGCGGACGAGGCGGGCGCCGAGCGCGAGTACCGACAGCCCGGCCGCGACCGTCAGCGCGGGCACGACCGCCCCGGGAACGAAGTGATTGCCCGCGGCCAGGACCGCGACGCCCAGGGCGAGGACAGCGGCCGTATGCGTGAACGTGATGGCCACGCCGAGGCCGACCGCGTGCCGGCCGGTTCCCGACTCGCCGACCAGATAGGACGCCAGCAGTGCCTTCCCGTGGCCGGGGGTGAGCGCGTGCAGCGCACCCAGCAGCACGCAGGCGCCCAGCAGGCTCACCAGCGCCCACGGACTGGTCAGTGGGCGGCGCAGACCCTCGATCATCGTCGCGCCGCCCGGCCCGCCCGGCCCGCCCGGCCCGCCCGGCCCGCCCGGCCCGCCGCGCCCGTCGCGTTCGTCGGTGGAGGTCCCCGAGCCGCTGTCGCCGGCCGCGGTCGCGGCCTCGTTGAGCGCGGCGCTGATCGTGCGCCCGCCGTCGGTGTGCCGGATGGCTCCGACCGGCACCGCGTCGGCGCCGACGAGCACGCTCATCTGGACCTTGGGCACCGCACCGGGATCGTAGGAATCGTGGATACGCAGGCCGCGGGAGCCCGCCGGCAGATCCGCGGCCCAGAAAAGCTGGATCGTGCCGACTCCCGCGGCGAGCAGCTCCGCCTCGGGGACGCGGACGTCGACCTGCCTGAGCTCGACTGCCGCCGTGTCGACCTGGACGGACAGGCCGGCGCGGACGGCCTCCGCCAGCGCGTCGCCTTCCGCCGGGCCGATCGTGCCGTCGCCATCGCTGTCGAGCTGCTGGACGTACGCGGCGCCGACGAGCACACCCGCGGTGATGTCGAGCTCGACGGCCAGCCCGGACCGCTCCGGCGTCACGTAGAGCTGCTGGACGATCTCGTCGGTGGGATGTGCCGACGCCGGTGCGGCGAGCCCCGCCACACCGGCGCCGATCAGCAGGCCCAGCACAGTCAGTCGGGCCAGTGCCCTCCGGGCGGGATGGCCACCGGCCGCGGGGCTCATGACGTGTACTTCGCGCCGTATTCGTTGCTCGGGTCGCGGTAGACGCCGTGGATGTGGTTCGTCGACGCTCCGGAGGTCTGCCCTCCGCTCTGGCCGGCCGCGCCACCGTTCTGAGTGGCGCCGCTGGGCGGGGTCCCGCCGTTCGGCAGGCCGGTGCCGTTCTGCGGAGCTCCGCTCGGCGGTGTTCCACCGTTCTGCGGGGCGCCGCTCGGCGGGGTCCCGCCGCCGGGCAGGCCGCCGCCGGCCCCCGGCACGCCGGCCATTCCCCCTTGTGGCGAGTATTCGATGACGAGGTTCGGGCCGCTGAAGCGGAAATAGGCGGCGCTGCCCTTGGTGGTTGGTCCGTACCAGGCCAGGTAGGTCTGGTCGAGCACGGACTGGACCTCGTTCATCCGGGTGGCGGCATCCGTGTCGTCGACCAGCCCGGTGTAGTGGCCGATCACCTTCAGCGCGGCGGCCTGCTGGTCGCTGTTCAGCTCGGACAGGGCAAGCCCTTCCGCGGCGATCGTCCTGCCGTCCTCGCCGGGGCCGAGAACGAGGTCGATCGGCGTTTCGCCGAGCACGGCGGCCTTTTTCTGGTCGTCGTCGAGCGAGTCGACCAGGGCGAAGGCCTCGTCCTCGATGTCGCCGAGCGGGCGTACGGTCTTTCCGTCGGCGTCGGTGTAGGAGGCCGGCTGGTCACCGATGAAACTCGGGGTCACCGACACGACGCCGGAGGCGATGGTGGCGTTGACGGTCACATGGTGCCCGCCCCACTGCCACATCCAGGGGCTGCTGTCCGAAGGGGTGCCGATCACGGCCAGGTAGTAGTACTGCTTGCCGTACTGGTCCGTCTGGCCGGTCTGCTTCGCGAGTGCCTCGTCCGCGTCCCATTCGCTCAGGACGCGGTTGTAGCCCTCGGTGCTCAGCGAGACCTTCATGATTTTCAGCCAGGCGTTCTGCTGGGTTTCGCTCATGTCACCCCAGCGAAGACCCGACCGCGAGTAGAGCGCGGCCGGGAAGTTCGACCATTTCTTCTTCTGCTCGTCGTCGCTCCACTCGAACGAGACCGTGTCCTTCTTCGAGTCGTCCAGCGTGGCGAGGAATTCTTTTGCCGCGGCGGTGACCTCGGGCGTCACCGACTCCCCGGCAGGCGCCGTCGCGGCCGTTGTGGCCGACGGGTCCGCGGACCCGTCGGACGACGAGCAGGCGGACGGGATGAGCAGGGCCGCAACGGCTCCCACGGTTGCCACTGCTCGTCGCAGTGGCCGGCGCGGCCGGTCGCCGATGGCTGGACGGATCAGAATCTGGGGCACCTTCCCACCTCGAAAAAGCTGCGTCGCGGTCCTCGCGGGCTCTCCCCGGTGACCGGCATCGCCAAATGCTAGCGGAATGTCAGGGCATCTCCGGAGAACTCATATCCGATGCACAGGTGAGTGCCCCGGCCCGACGTCGCCGATGAATCTGCGCGAGATGGGGTGATCGTAGCTGTGAATACTCTGTGGGTTTCCGGTCGGCGTCGGACCCGATATGGACGCAGCGTGACCGGATGAATGTTGGCGGAAGCGTGAGGTGGGCACGGCAACCGGGGAACCCGCGCCGGGCGCGCTCAGCGGGGCTGGTCGAGGTCGATCGTCCACGATGCCGGCGTCGAGCCGGCGACTGTGCCGGTCGCGAGGACCGCCCCGGGCGCGACCACCCCGAGCAGGTCCACCTCGGCGCGCGCGGCGCCCGCGGTGCCTCCGGTGCCCCCGGCGATGACTGGCTCCTGCGGCGTCCATCGCCGCGCACCGGCGTCGGTCACCCAGATGCGAGGCTCGCGGTGCCCCGCGGCCGGTGTGGAGCCGGTGCCGACGAGCCGTCCGCCGGGGAGTGCCGCCAGGCCGGTGACCTCGGCCCCGTCAGGAAGATCCGTCTCGACGGCGGCCCAGGCCGCCCCGCCGTCCGTCGAACGCCGGACCCGGCTGACCGAGCCAGCCCCGGATGGTTCCCGGCCCACCGCGAGCAGGCTGCCATCGGCAAGCCGGGCAACCCGGTCGAGGCTCTGGACGCCCAACCCGTCGACGCCGGTGACGGTCAGCCGTCTCCACGACGTGCCGTCGGACGACGTCCATACGGTGCCGTCGCCCTCACGGTCGAGAGCCAGATCCTGGCCGACGGCCAGCAGGCCACCGGGGACGGCCACCACGTCGCGCAAGGTGGCGTTCGACGCCCGCTCGACCGAGGCCGGCTGCCAGCTTCGCCCGTCCGTGGAGGTCCAGGCCGTGGCGGTGAACACGCCCGCGGCGCTGTCGTCCCAGCCGACCGCGACCAGCCGGGTGCCATCGGACGTCGCGGTCACGGCACCCAGGCCGCCGGTGACGCCACCGCCCGAGCCGGCAGTCGCGGCGCGCTGCCAGGTTGCCCCGTCGGCGGTCCACCAGGCGGCGGGCGTCTCGTCCGTCGAGCCTGAGCCGATCTCGCTCCCCACCGCGACCCAGCCGCCGCCCGGCCGCGGGGCGATTCCGCGCGCGGCGCCGCCTGCCTGTCCGCCTGTGCCGACACCTGTGCCCGAGCCCGGGCCCGGGCCCGCTCCCGCCAACGGGCCACCGGTCAGCCGGGCGATCTGTTCGGTGGCCGGAAGGGCCGTGCCGGCGCCGGTGGTTCCCTGCCTGGTGAACGGCGGGGCGCCGCCGGCCAGGTTGGGATCGCCCGTACCACCGCCCAGGCCGATGCCGATCCCGACGATGACGGCGACCAGGAGCACCACTGCCGCGACGGCGGCGTACACGACCGCGCCACGTCGGCCGGCCTTTCGGTAGTCGCTGTCGCCCGCGGTCCGCACCACCAGCGGCGCGTCCCGATCGGCGAGCGGGACCCGTCGCGGGACGCTCGCGGCGGGGCGCAGCAGCTGGTCGGTCGCGGCGGTGAGACCAGCCCGGTCGAGATCGACCCGCAGGCTCACCGCCGCGGGCGCGGCCTCGGCGGGTGCCGGGCCGCCGTGTACCGGGGCGATCAGGTCGGCGGCCCGGCGGGCCTCCTGTTCCCCCGGGGGATCAACCTGGCTACCGGGACCGGTCCTGCTCCACCCGCCCGTCGTCGTACTCGTGGATTTCACGGGGACGTCGTCCGGTGGGGCGGCGCGGGAGAGTTCGTCCGGTGGGGCGGCGCGGGAGAGTTCGTCCGGCGGGGCGGTGCGGGAGAGTTCGGCGCCGTCGTGCCAGCTGCCGTCGTGCCAGCCGCCGTCGTGCCAGCCTGGTGTCACGCGGTCTCGGCGCGGCGCTGCCGCCTGATCCGGGACGGAGGCCGCGGCCAGCCGGGCGCCCGCGGAGATCGCCGCACCGAGGCAGACAGCCAGCTTCGGGTGCGCATCGGCCGTGACGGTCACCCCGAGGTGGTCCGCCAGCAGCCGGCCGATCATCGGAATGCGGCTCGACCCGCCGACGAGCAGCACCTGGGTGAGGTCGGTCTCCCGGAACCCGGCCGCGGCTATGGTCCTGTGCAACGCGTCGACGGTGCGCAGGATCAGGACCCGCACCGAGTCCTCCAGGTCGTCCCGCGTGATCGGGACGACCCTGTTCACCCCGGGCAGGATGACCGGGATCTCGGCCCGGGTGTCGTCGGAGAGCAGTTCCTTGGCCGTCACCGCGGCGGCGGCCACGGCGGCCATTGCCCGCGCTGTCGTCGGGTCGGCAACGTCCAGCTCGTACCAGCCCGGGCCGACGGCTCGGGCGACGTGCTCGAGGACGGCGTCGTCGACATCGGCCCCGCCGATGCTGTCCTCGCCGCCGGGAGCCCCGCACAGGTCGAAGCCGTCGGCGGTCCGCCGCAGCACGGTGGCGTCGAAGGTGCCGCCGCCGAAGTCGTAGACGGCGAGCAGTTCGCCGGGGCCGAGCTGCCGGTCCGGCTGTGCCGCGTACCAGACCGCGGCCGCGGTCGGCTCGTCGAGCAGGCCCACGTCCCCGCGCCCGCCGAGCCCGGCGCGACTGGCGGCCTGTTCCAGCAGGCCCCGGCGGTGCGCGGACCAGGTCGCGGGGCAGGCCAACGTCACGTGTGCCGGAGCCTGGGATTCCCGCTCGGTGACCTTGGAGACGACGTAGCGGATCATGTCGGCGGTGAGGTCGGTCGCGTCGACCTTCGTGTCGCCGAGCCAGATCGGCACGTCGTCACCGAGCCGGCGCTTGAACGCGCGGGCGACCCGGTCGGGCTCGGTCACGGCCCGCGCCTCGGCGGCCGCGCCGACGAGCATCAGCCCGTCCTCCCGCCGGAAGAGCACGCTGGGGATGACCGGGGAATGGTCGCCGAGGCCGACCGTCTCCGCCCTGTTGTCACGCCAGACCGCGGCGGCGGTGAAGGTCGTGCCGACGTCGATGCCCAGTGCGTAGGCCATCGGCTACCGGCCCAACACAAGCGAGGTCTGCCGCGCGCTGGGCGTCCCCGTCGGCAGTCCGTTGCCTGCCGGGGTGGGTGACGGCACGGGACGCACGGTGGCGCCGCCGGCCTCCAGCGGAGCGAAACAGACCGGGTCCCGGCCGAGCAGCCCGCTGGCCTTCTTCTCCGTGCAGTAGGCGTCGGCTTCTTCCCAGGAGGCGAACTGCCCGTCGAGGTAGATGATGACCTGCCCGGGGAACTGGCTGCCCAGGCGCTTCGAGGCGTCCGCGTCGGCCAGCACCGTCGTGACGCCGAGCGCCCGGTCGATCTCCGTCTTGCGCAGGAGTGGCTTCTGAGCGGCCTGCTCCGCCTTGTCGTCCTTCCAGAAGCTGCCGAGCACGACGTAGAAACCCTGAGGCTCACGTCCCTGCCCGGTTTTCCCACCCGGGTCGGTGGGAGTGGTGGCGGTGACGTTCGGGTCGGGTGTGGGCGTCGTCGGTGGGGTCGACGAGCCGGTCGGCTCCGGCGTGGCCGGGCTGGCCCCCGCGTCCTGGCACACCGTCTCGGACGCCTTGGATTCCCCGCCCTCGTTGGAGGCGACGAGGCGGAAGCAGGTGTGGGCCCCGGCTGCCAGCCCTTCCCAGGTGTGCGCGGTCAGAGGGGCCTTGACCGGATGGAGTTCGTTGGCGGCTCCGTCCGGGTCCGCATCGACCAGCTTGTAGAGCAGGTAGTTCTCCGCGCTGGGCACCGCCGACCAGTTCAGGCTGATCGCGCCGGCGCCGGCGGTCTCGGCGGTCAGCCCGGTGGGCTGGTCCGGCCGGGCGACCTTGTCCGAGGCGAGCTTGTCGCTCGGCGCGGCCCGGGCCAGCAGGAGGACGGCCGCGGCACCGCCGACGAGTGCCAGCGCGCCGACCGCGGCGACGGCCCGTGAGAGCACGGGGACCTGCTCGAACACGAGCTCGACGGTTCCCTCGTCCGCCTTCTCGTCCGGGCCGGTGGCCCTGGTGTAGGTCAGCTGCACCGGCCGGGGGGTGACGGTGCCGAGCAGCGTCGGCACGCTGGCCCGCGCCTTCAGGTAGACCTCGCCGGTCTGGCCGGGATCGACGACGATCTCGTGCGGGGCGAGGGCGAATCCGAGCTCGCGGCGCTTGTCGGACGCCGTCACCCGCAGCCGGGCCGCGACCGTGCCCCGGTTCTCGAACCGCGCCGTCCACCGGCCGGTCCAGCGACCGCGCGAGATGGTCGGGGTAACCGTGGGAACGATGTCGTGAATCGCCCCGACGACCAGCTCACCCTCGTCGACCGCCGCGCTGTCGGGATGGTCCTGGGAGACGCAGCGCAGCGCGAACGGCACGTTCCCCACCGGCCCGACCGGCGGCCGGAACCGGATCTGGACGGTGTTCCGCCCGTTGCGCACGACGGAGACCGTCGGAGGGACGACCTCGGCCCAGGCAGCGGCCGGGCCGAGGACCTCGAACGTGTACTGGGCGATGACATCGGTGGCGTTGTGCACCGTCGCGGATGTCTGCACGGTCTCCCCGGGACGGACCTGAAGCCGGCGGTCCCGCAGTTCCACAACCGGATCCATCACGCTCCGCCCGCGTCCGTACGGTGTGCTCCGCACCGGTGACGTCCCGCACGGTACGGCCGGTGCGGCCAGCGGGGCCGGCGCGGGACGTCGCCTGCCCGCAGGTATACGGAGATCGCCCGCCAGGGCGGGGTGTGCTGCCCTTTCGGGACCACAACCGCGAGGCCGTTTACCGGGGTGCTCGACCTCCCCTAGCGTTCGCCGCGTGATCGTTCGGAGCGGCTCATGACCAGCCCCCCGGCGGCCGGCGCCGCGGCGGGAGACGCCGAGGTGACCTGGTTCCGCGAGTGCTTCGAAGCACTGCACGGCAACATCGGGCGTTTCGTCCGGGGGAAGCCGGAGGTCATCAGGCTTGCGCTGGTGTGCCTGGCCGCCGAAGGGCACATCCTGATCGACGACGTCCCCGGAGTCGGCAAGACCTCGCTGGCGAAGGCCATCGCGAGCTCGATCGAGGGCGGCCTGATGCGCCGCATCCAGTTCACCCCCGACCTGCTGCCGACCGATGTCACCGGGGTACAGATCTGGAACGCCGAGAGCCGGGAGTTCGAGTTCCAGCCGGGCGCGGTGTTCGGCAACGTCGTCCTGGCCGACGAGATCAACCGGGCCTCGCCCAAGACGCAGTCCGCGCTGCTGGAGGTGATGGAGGAACGCCAGGTCACCACCACGGACAGCATCCCGTACGAGGTGCCCCGGCCGTTCATCGTGATCGCCACCCAGAACCCCGTCGAGCACGGCGGGACGTACGACCTGCCCGAGGCGCAGATCGACCGGTTCATGGCGCGCCTGCACATCGGCTACCCGCGGTACGAGGCCGAGGTGGAGATCCTCGCCAACGGTGCCCGCGGGGTGACCCCCCGGTCCCTGTCGCCGGTGGTGAGCATCGCGGACGTCCAGCGGATGACGCAGATCGTGCGCCGGATCCACCTCGCGCCGGCCCTGCTCGGCTACATCGTGATGATCGTCTCGGAGACCCGGCGGATCGGTGAGCTGCGCCTCGGCGTCAGCCCCCGCGGCGGGATGGCCCTCGCGGTCGCTGCCCAGGCCCACGCCGCGGCCGCCGGGCGGTCGTTCGTCAAGCCCGAGGACGTGCAGGCCCTCGCCCCCTACGTGCTGGGGCACCGGATGCTGCTGCGGCCCGAGGCGGAACTGTCCGGGGCGACGAGCGAGAGCCTGCTCGGCGCGATCATGACCTCGATGCCGGTTCCCGACCAGCGCGTGTCCTCCTACTAGCCCGGCAGGGAACCGATGGGGTCCTCACAGGCAACGGGCAGTACGCGGATCACCGGGTCCGGTGTCGCGATGGCGGCGGCCACCGCCGTGCTCATCGCGGCCGGGCTGGTGCTGGACTACCCGGAGCTGCTCGCCCTCGGCCTGGTGGCCGGGGTGGCGCTGCTGTGCGCCGCTGGCTGGATGACGGTGACACCGGACGTGACCCTGATCCGGGAGATCCATCCACCCAGCGTGTTCCAGGGCGACGGCGCCCGGGCCCTGGTCACCGTCACCAACGCGGCGCGACGGCGCAGCCCGCCGATCCTGGCGGCCGAGACGGTGGGGGAGCAGACCGTGGCCGTGGCGCTGCCCAGCCTCGCGCCCGGCGCCCGGTTCCAGGCTGCGTACCCGCTGCCGACGGACCGACGCGGGGTGTTCGAGGTCGGCCCGCTCGTCGTCGGGCACACCGACCCGTTGCGCCTGCTGCACGTCGGGCGGGCCTTCCCGGACCGTTCCACCTTGCGGGTGCATCCCCGCATCCACACGGTGGACCCGCTGCCGACCGGCGGCTCGCCGGACATGGACGGCCCGACCAGCGCGACCTCGCCGCTGGGCGGCGTCGCGTTCCACAGCCTGCGCGAGTACGTCCGCGGAGACGACCTGCGGCTGATCCACTGGCGGTCCACCGCACGCACCGGAAAGATGATGGTCCGGCACAACGTCGTTCCCAACGAACCGCGGATGACGGTGGTGCTCGACACCAGCGCCGCCCCCTACGCGGGCGACTACTTCGAGGACGCGGTGCGGGTCGCCGCGTCGCTGGCGGTGTCCGGCGCCCAGCACGGCTTCCCGGTGGAGCTGTGGACCACCGGCGGGCGGCGTGGTGCCGCCGAGAGCAGCCGCGATGTGGCCGGCCTGCTTGACCTTCTCGCCGCGGTGGGGCCCGCCGACGACGACCCGGGGCTCGCCGAACTGACCCGGATGACGCCCGGTGAGGACGGCATGGTCCTCGGCGTGGTCACCGGTCAGCCGCCCGGCGCCAGGCTCGGCGCCGTGTCCGCCGTGCGGTCGCGGTTCGCGATGGCGAGCGTGGTGTGCGTCGGGGAGGAGCACGGGCGCCCGGGGCTACCCGTCCGCGGGGCGCTCACGGTGAACGTGCGGACCAGCGACGACTTCGCCGCGGTCTGGAACTCCTGGGTCCGGCGGTGAGCGGCCAGGAGACGCCGCCACCGGGCCGGCGGCGGGGCGAACCCTCACCAGCCGAGACGACCCAGCCACTCCCGGTGCTCAATCTGCCTCCCGCGCCACCGCCACAGCCGGCCCGCGCACCCCGACCACTGCCCCGCCAACCGCAGACGCCTTCGCCCCCGCGGAGCCCACGGCCGGCACAGGCCCCTCCGCCGGCGCAGCGCCCGCGGCCGGCTGCTTCGCCGCCCACCCGGCCGGCCGCCGGGTCCGCGCCATCGGCCCCGCCGCCAGCGTTCCCGCCGGCTCCGTTCGCCCCACCGGCCCCACCGGCTCCGTACGCTCCACCGGCTCCCTACGGGGCGCCCGCTCCCTACGAGCCGCCGGCCGGGTCTGCGCCTCCGGCTCCAGCCGCGCGGCCTGCCCGGCCCGGCCCACCGGGTGATCGGCCGGTCCCACCGGTCCCGCCGGAGCAGGGCGCGTCGGAGGAATCCGGATCGGGCGGCCCGGCGCGGCGGGGGCTGCGCCTGCGTCGCCCACGCCCTGCCCGGCGGACCACCTTCCGTCCGCCGCCGCCGGCCGTCAGGTCCTTCCGGCCGGCCCAGGTCGTTCTCGCCGGGGTCCTCACCGCCCTGGTCGGGCTCGCGTTCGCCGGGCTTTTCGCCGGCGGCCCGGCCGGGCGCGCCGCCCTCGAACTGGTTGCGGCGGCGGCCTGCGCCGCGGCACTGGGCTGCCTGGCCGGCGCGCGCCTGCGGCCGGCGCCGCTGGTCGGCCTGGCCGGGGTGGCCGGCGCGCTCGTCTTCGGCGTCCTCGTACTGTTCGCGGGCCGGCTCACGGACGGGGCGTCGGTCGTCACCGACTTCGGTGCCGCGGCCCGGGACGGCTGGGCGCGGCTGCTCACCGTCGGCCTGCCGGCCGCCCCCGACGGCGATCTGCTGTTGCTGCCCGTGCTCCTGGTGTGGCTGGCGGCGTTCAGCACGGCGGTGCTGGTTGTGCGTGCCGAGGCGGTGCTTGCCCCGCTCCTTCCGCCGCTGCTCGGCTACGTCGTCGCGTTGCTGCTGGTCGCCAGCCGTGGCCGCTCGCTGTTCGTGCTCACCGGGCTGATCGCCGTCGTCGGGCTGGCGCTCGCCGTGGTGCGCGCGGCCCAGCTGCCCGGCCGGGGCCGGATCGCCGCGGTCGCGGTAGGCCTGACAGAGGACGGTACGGGAGGCCCGGGCGCTCCAGGAGGCGCCGGGGCCCCGGGCGAGGCGGACCAGGCGGGCAGTGACGGGAGTGCTCCGACCAGCCGGCCAGGCCGTGGACGGTCGCAGTCCGGACCGCGGTCCCGGTCGCTGGCCGGGGCTCCGTCCTGGCGCCGGCCGCGGGCCGGCCAGTTGGCCGTCGGGATCCCGGCGGTGGCGCTCATGGCGGCGCTCGGCACCGGCCTCGCCGTCCTGTCGCCGATCGCCGAGGGGAACGACAGGTTCGACCCGCGCGACCATCGGCATCCGCCCGTCGACATCACCTCGACGCTCAACCCGCTCGTCCAGGTCAAGTCCGCACGCGGCGGCGCCGAGCGGAAGCTGTTCACGGTGCGGCTGCCGAGTAACGACGGGAAGGTCGTCACCGACCGGATCCGCACCGCGGTGCTCACGGACTTCGACGGAGCGACCTGGCGGGACGACAGCGTCTTCGTCCGTACCGGCAGCGTTCTCGGTACGGACGACACCCCGGTGACCACGACCGGCCGCGAGATCCAGATGGACGTCACCGCCCAGGCCCCGGGCGGCCCCTTCCTGCCCACGCTCGGCCAGCCGACCGGCATCCGTGACGCCACCGTCAGCTACGCGTACCAGCCCAGCTCCGGGTCGCTGGCCGCGACGGACCCGCTGCGGGCCGGCGACCGGTACGTGCTCACCGCCCAGGTACCTGTCGCGGACGACCCCAGACTTCCGGACGCCGGCGTCGCCCGCGGCACGGAGATAGCCCCCTACCTGGCGCTGCCCGCCAACATCCCGGACGAGATCACCTACGCCGCCGCGGACGCGGTGGGCACCGAGACCACCGCGTTCGGCAAGATCACCTCGCTCACCGCCTACCTGAACAACTCCACGATGTTCCCGGTCGACCTCGACGCCCGTCCCGGCCACTCCCTCGGCGCGCTGAAGAGGTTCCTTGATCCAGGTGGCGTGAAGGCCGACCATCACGGCTACGTCGAGCAGTTCGTGACCGCGTTCGTGCTGCTGGCCAGGATCGAGAGCCTGCCGAGCCGGATCGCCGTCGGGTATCTGCTGGATGGGCGCACCTCGTCACAGGCGGGAGAGTTCACCGTGACGTCCCGTCAGGCGTTCGCCTGGCCGGAGGTCGCCCTCGAGGGAATCGGCTGGGTCGCCTTCGACCCCACCGACATCTCCAAACTCAAGGATCGGCTTCCCCCGCCCGACCCCGACGACCCGACCGGCGGTGACGGCGCGGCGCAGGCCCCCGAGGCCCAGGCGGCGGACGCCGTCGTCCGCCCGGAGCTCGACCGGTCCGCGGACCTCGGCGCCACCGGCGGCGGATCCGGCGCCAGCAGCCTGTGGTGGGTGCTGCTGCTGGTGCTGCTCGTGGTGGCCGTCGCCATCCCGGCCGGGATCGTGGGGGAGAAGGCCCGGCGCCGCCGTCGCCGGGCGCGGTCCGGGCCACCCGCGGCACGGGTGGCCGGTGCCTGGCGCGAGGTCCGTGACCGCCTCGCCGAACGCGGACTGGCCCGCTCCCTGTCACTGTCCGCGGACCAGGTCGCCGACCTGGCCGCCGCGCGGCGCGGTCCGCTGGTCGGCGACCAGCTCGCGCTGCTGGCCCCGCTGGTCGGCACCGCCCTGTTCGGCGCGACCGAGCCGGACGACACCGATGCGCGCCGGGCCTGGGAGCTCACCGCGGCGGCGAGTCGCGAACTGCGCCGCAGTGACGGCGTCCGGCGCTGGGTCACCGCGACGCTCAGCCCGGTGCCACTGCTGCCACGACGTCGCCGCTGATGAGCAGAACGGGCGGCTGGCCGCCGGTGGTCCGCATACCCGCAGTCTGGTGGGCGCTGTGCGCCATCCTGCTCGGCACCGCCGCGGTGGTCGTCACGGCCGCCGACGGACCGAAGGCCCGCACGGTCGCCCTTGATGACGGCACCACCTGGCTGGTGTCCTCGGCGGTCGGCCAGGCAGCCCTGCTCGACGGCGCCTCCGCGCTGACCGACGGGGCGTCCGCCCACGTGGTGACGCAGGTCGCGGTGGGGCGTGGGGAACTGTCCGCGGCCCGCTCCGGCGCGGACGCGTTCGTCGCCAACGCCACCGCGAACAGCGTGACCCGCATCGACGGCGCGACGTACCGCAAGACCACGGCGCCCGCGCCGCTCGGGCGGGCCGGCGAGCCGCTCGCCCTGTTCCCCGGCAGGTCGGCCCTCTACGCCGTCAGCGCGACCGCTGGGCTGGTGACAGTCGCGGACCCGGCGACGCTGCGGGTCCGCGGACCCGAGCAGTCACTCGGCGCCCGGGTCCGCGAGGGTGCCGCGCTGGTCGACGGTGCCGGGCTGCTGTGGCTCATCGACAGTGACTCCGGTGACCTGATCCGTGTCGATGACTCCGGCAAGCACCCGAAGCCGTCCGGCGCCGACCCCGCCGCGGCCACCCTCGTGCTGGCCGGCAGGCGGGTCGCGGTGGTGGACGCCGCGGCGCGGACCGTCCGCCCGGTGGGCAACGACGGCGTGCCCGGGCCGGCGACCTGCCTGGACGTCCGCCAGGGCGACGAGGTGGCGGTGACCGGCTCGCCGACACAGGACCGGGTGTACGCCGTGTCCGGTGATCGCGGTGTGCTGCTGGTGAGCGACCTGGACCGGAGGTCCTGCAACCGGGCGGTGGATCTCGGTGCCGCCCGCCATCGTCTGGGCCCGGCACAGGAGGCGGCCGGCCGGGTGTTCGTCCCCGACTACACGACCGGCGAGGTCGCGGTGGTCGACCTGGCCAGCGGCCGGGTGGTGGCCCGCCCCGAGGTGCTGGCCGGCGGGGACGAGACGGTCTTCGAGCTCGTTCCGAGCGGGTCGTTCGTGTTCTACAACGACCCTGCCAGCGAGCGGGCCGGGGTGATCCGCCTCGACGGGACCACGGTGGAGATCCAGAAGTACGACCCGGAGCGGCCCGACGCCGGGCTCGTCCCCGGCGGCGGCGCAGCGGGCCCGTCCTCCGGGCCGGGCGGATCCGGGTCGTCGACCACTCCGCCGACCAATGCGCCCACCACCGCGCCGACCCCCAGACCCTCGACCCCGAGCCCCTCGACCCCCGGCACCACCGGGGCGGTCGCGATCGAGCTGTCGACGGATCGGGCCGCCATCGGCGAGCAGGTGACGATGCGGGCTGTGGCGACCGACCGCACACGGATCGGTGCCGTGCGTTGGGAGTTCGGCGACGGTTCCGCCGACGGCGGCGTCCAGGTCTCGCACAGCTGGTCGAAGGCGGGGCAGTTCACCATCACGGCACGGGTCACCCTCGCCGACGGCCGGCAGGCCGCCCCCACGGCCCGGATCACCGTCGTCGCCGGCATCCCGCGGCCGGATCCGACACCGACACCGACGCCCGGGCCGGACCCGACCCCAGGGCCGGACCCGACATCGAGCCGGTCAGGCCAACCCGACCCGACCACCACATCAACCGGGCCGACCCCGTCCCAGACGACTCAGAGGTCGGAACGGCCCACCGCCGAACTCACCCTGACCGAGTACGCCGGCAACGTCACCGCCGACGCGAGCGCCTCGAAATCGAATGTGCCCGGCGAGCGGATCGCCAGCTATGCCTTCGATTTCTTCACCGGCACATTCGGGGCACCCCAGTCGGACCCGCAGGCCAAAAAGTACTTCACCACCGGGACTTATCAGATCAGGGTTCGGGTGACAGACACCGCCGGCCTCACGGCCGAGACCACCCGCACCATCGGTGTCCGGGATTCGTCCTTCACGCTGATCATCACCCCCGAAGGGCCCGGCGGAGTCAGGGATTCGCGAGGCCAGATGTGCCTCGTGGCGGGGGCACGGGAGTGCTCGGGAGTCTGGGACCAGAGCGATACGGTCACGCTGACCGCGGTTCCCAACTCCGGAGCGACGTTCGTCGGCTGGTCCGGTGACTGCACCCCCCAAGGCCTCACCTGCGCGGTCACCCCTACCCGCAGTGACATCGGCGTGACCGCCACCTTCGCCGAGCCGACGCCGAACCGGACGTTGTCGGTGACGGCCAACGGGCCGGGCCGGGTCACCGGCGGTGGTATCTCCTGCCCGGGCACCTGCTCGATCTCCGTCGCGGACGGCACGCGGGTCGACCTGATGGCGGCCGGTGACGGCGGTGACTTCACCGGCTGGTCCGGTGACTGCTCCGGCACGCAGAGCTGCCCCGTCACGCTCTCCGGCGGCGACCGTTCCGTGACGGCGACGTTCGTGGACCCGCTGGTGGCATCGCTGCGCTGGGTGGACGACGGCTCGCCGCTGCCGCCTTACGGCCCGATCTACGCGGTCCTCGACGCGTCGGCGTCGAGTGGCGCCGTCTCGTACAACTTCGACTACGGCGACGGCACCGGCTCCACCGGATGGATCACGAGCTCCCGGGCCCCGCGGCACGCCTACAACACGGAGGGCCCGCCGGGCACCAGCTGGACGGCCACGGTCACCGTACGTGACGCATCGGGTCGGGAGAAGTCCGCGACCACCGGCATCTACGTCAAATGCTGCTGACGCCCGGGGGATACCGAGAATGACCACGGGACGGCGATCCTTCGGTGGCGCGGGGACGTCTCGACCGGCGCGGGCGCGCGCGCGGGCCGTGTCGGCGCGGCTGGGATCGACGTTCCTTGCGCTCGTGGTCGTTCTCGGCGCGGTCGCGGTCGTGCTGTCGGGGCGCGGCGACCGCACGGTGAAGGTGTCGCTGCAGGACGGCGCGGCCTGGCTCGTGTCGTCGAAGGTCGGGCAGGCCGCTTTGATCGACGGGGCGTCCGCGCAGGTGGTGACGCAGGTGCCGGTCGCCGGGGCCGACGCGGACCTGACCTCGGCGCAGGCCGGGGCCGATGCCTTCGTCGCCGACGGCACCACCGGCAGCGTGGTGCGCGTTGACGGCATCACCTACGAGCCGTCCAGGCCGGTCAGGTTCGCCCAGCCCGGCCAGCGGCTGCAGCTTTTCCCCGGCCGCGACGACTCCGGGCTGTTCGCCTTCACCGAACAGTCCGGCCTGGTCACCACAGCGGACATCCGGTCACTGCAGCCCCGGGCGAGCCAGGCACTGGCGTCGAGGATCGCGCCCGGCGGCGGAGCGGTGGACGGATCCGGCCGGCTGTGGCTGATCGAGGCGGGTTCGGGTGACCTGGTCTGGCTGGATGATCGGGGCAAGGTGGGCCGCCGGGCCGCGGCGGTCGACCCTGACGGCGCCCGGCTGGTGGTCGCCGGCGGCAGGGCGGTCGTCGTCGCCGGAAGTTCGGTACGGCCGTTGGAGTCCGACGGCAGCCTCGGCGCGGCGACCTGCCTGGCGGAGAACCCCGCCGACACGACGGCTGTGGTGACCGGCTCCCCGGAGACCTCGCGGCTCTACACCGCCTCGGGGCGGCGCGGTGTGCTGCTGGTCAGTGACCTGGCCCGGCGGTCATGCGACCTCGCGGCCGATCTCGGCGCCGCCGACGACGAGCTCGGCCCACCACTGGAGGTGGCGGGCCGGGTGTTCGTACCGGACTTCACCACCGGCGAGATCTTCGTCGTGGACCTCAGCCGGCCGCGGGACGCGCCGCGCCGGGCGGAGGTCCTGCCGCCCGGCACCCGTTTCGAGCTCGTCCCCGGTGGGTCGTTCGTGTTCTACAACGATCCGGCCAGCGAGCGGTCCGGGGTGGTCCACTTCGACGGCACAACCATCTCGATCAGCAAGTACGACCCCGAGCGGCCGGAGGCCGGCCTGATCAACGGCCGGGGGAGCGAGTCCGGGCCGCCCGGGTCAGGCCAGTCCGGGTCGCCGGGCTCCTCGGCCGGGCCGACCAGTCCGGCGCAGAGCCCGTCCTCGACGCCCTCGCCCACCCAACGTCCGTCGGACCCGGCCGACGGCGCCGTGGCGATCGAGCGGTCGGCGGGCGTGGTGGCGGTCGGGAAGCCGGTGGCGTTGCGGGTGGTCGCCACCAGCGGGGCCCGGATCAGCGCCGTGCGCTGGGATTTCGACGACGACAGCGGGGGCCGCGGCACCGCGGTGTCGCACAGCTGGTCACGAGCCGGGCAGTACACGGTCTCGGCCCAGGTCACCCTCGCCGACGGCCGTAAGGCCGCACCCACCGCCGGGATCACCGTCACGGCGCAGCCCACACCCACCCCGACGGCGCCGACCACGAACCTCACGACCCCGACCATCCCCACCACTCCGATCATCCCGACCAGCCCTTCGCGGACGGAGGAGACCGGGAAACGAGGCCCGACCGCGGCGCTGACCGTGACACCGGCCTCGGGCGGCGCGCCGCTGCTCGTCAACGCCGACGCCTCCGGATCGACCGCCGGCTCGGAGCCGATCACCGACTACCGGATCGACTTCGACGACAACGGCGCTGTCGCGACCTCGCGGACGGGAAGTCACACCTATTCCGCCGCGGGGACCTACACCGTCCGGCTCACGGTCACGGACCGGGCTGGCCGGAGTGATTCGATGACGCGGCAGGTGACGGTCACCGCGGCCGCGGTGGCACCGACGGTGCAGGTCTCGGCCTCGGCGGTGGCGGGTGAGCTGGTGGTGAACGCGACCGCCGCCGCGACCCCGGGCACCGCGGCGCTGCGCGACTACGAGTTCAGCATCGAACCCGCGGGATCCCCCGAGAGCGCGCAGCCGCAGGCGGCGAACACCGCGCGGTTCACGGTTCCGGCCGCGGGTACCTACCGGGTCACGGTCAAGGTCACCGACACGGCGGAGCTGTACGCGACAGATACCTCGGATGACGTCGTCGTCACGGTCGCCCCCCCGGAGCCCTACGCACTGATTCCCAACGCCAGCAGCGCGGCCTGGAGCAGCGGCGCGGGTACGCCGGTGTACGGCGCGCGGGGAGAGGCCAAGGGCTACATAAACACCGAGGCGTACCAGCTGGAGGACGGATCTTATCAGTCCCACATGGAAACGCATCCGAACTATGCCGCGGACGGCTGGATATCCGGCCAGTTCACCCTTCCGCAGGCCATTGTCAGCGGCCAGAGATTCCGTGCCCAGCTAGGATTTGTGAAGCCTAATGAGGGTACTGCCGGCCGAGTCCAGTTCAGTGTTCGGGCCGTGTACCCGAGCGGCCAGCTGTCGGCCGTGCTGTTGAGCCGGGTAGAGGTTCAGTCCGACGGTTCCATGCCGCCTGTCGACGTCGACCTGTCCGGGGTCAGCGGCGCCACTGGACTGGTTCTCCGGGTGGACGCGCTCGGCGACGCCGCGCAGGACTGGGCCGCCTGGGTGAACCCCCGCGTCGAATAGCGCAGGCCCGCGGCCGGCCGCGCCGGCCGCGGGCGGGAGGTGCCGGCCGATCAGCTGCCGGCCGATCAGCTGCCGGCGGCGGAGACGTGCAGCAGGCCCTCGCAGGTGCGGCGCAGGATGGCCGCGGCGCGGCGGGTCGGCTGGGGGAGCAGGCGGTTCTCCGCCAGCTGGCGGTAGCTGCCCAGGACGGCCAGCACCGCCGGCCGGATCTCGGCGGCGTCGGCGTCGGCGGGCAGGCCGAGTCGGGTCCGCACGTCCACCCCGGCGGCGCCGAGCAACCGTTCCATCTCGTCGCGCCGCCCACCGTCCAGGCCGCGCAGGTCGGCCCTGCCGGTGCGCAGCTCGCCGATCAGGCGCAGCTCGGCGAGCTCGTGCGCGCCGGCCTCGATCTGCTCGCGGCGGGCCCGCAACAGTGCCAGCAGACGGGGCGGCGGGCCCACCGGCCCGTCCGCTCCGGTGGCCTCGCCCGTGGCGTCTTCGCCGAGAACTCCGTCCAGGACGCGCAGCGCATGCTGGGCTTTGAGGACGTCGGCGCGGTCGGTGAACTGCCCGCGAAGCAGCTCGGTCAGCTCGGGCAGGCCGCTGCGCGCGGTGAGTTCCGCGGCGAGCCCGGCCGGGTCACGGGCGTACCCGAGCCGGGCCAGTGCCACGGCGAGACGTACGCCGGCGAGGCCGAGGCCGTCGATCAGGAGCGCCCGCACCGGCGCGGCGACGGATGTCGACGCGGCCGGGGCGACGAACCGGTCGACGGACAGCAGCAGGTCGTCGGTGTCCGCGGCGGGCTCGGCGGCGAGTGCCAGCAGCTGGCCGAGCTCGTCGCCCGACAGCCGGGTGCCGGCCTGGGCGAGCAGGCCGGCGACCGGTACGACGGTCTGCACCAGGGCGCGGACCCGTTCGTCGCGGCCGATGGCGGCGGCGGCCCGGCGGGCCACGTCCACGGAATCGGTGCGCCCGGGAGCGATCTCGTCGGCCCGGGAGAGCACCCCGATGGCATGCGCCGGGGTGGCCTCGCCGAGCCCGGTCCGCCGGAACGAAGCCAGGAAGTCGACGTCAGCCGCGTGCAGGTGACGCAGCAGATAGATGATCGCGTCCGCACCGGCCAGTGCGGGGCCGGCGGCTCCGGAGCCGGCCGTGCCGAGACCGGGGGGCACGTCGCCAGCAGACCTGCCGCCGGGCCGGCGGGCCGGTGGCCGGCGGGTGCCCCTGGTCAGGAAACTCTCCGTGCGCCGGGAGAGCTCCACGGACAACGAGGCGATGCCCGGCGTGTCGATGAGGGTGAGGCCGTGTAGCCGCGGGCCCGGCAGCTCGACCCGCAGAGCCTCCACGCCGGGACCAGTCGCGCCAGCTCCGGGGGCCGCCGTGCCCGCGGAACCGGCCCCACCGGGCAGCCCCGCCAGGTCAACATGTGCGCTGCCCGCCGTGCGGCGTAGCCGGGCCTCGACCACCGACCCGTCCCGCAGGTAGGCCCAGGCCGCCTCGCGCGTTCCGGCGGCGTAGGAGGTCACGATCCGGGTGCACTCCGTGGCGTCGGTCGCCGCGATCTGCTCGCCCGCGAGGGCGTTGAGCAGTGTGGACTTGCCGGCCTTGACCCGGCCGGCGAGCGCGACCCGCAGCGGCCCGTCGAAGCGGTCCACCTCCTCGCGCAGGATCGGTTCGGCGGGGCATCCCTGACAGGCGTCGAGCGTGTCGAGGAGCAGAGCGCGAACCAGCGCACGCAGGCTCCCAGGGCGGCCGGCCGGGTCGCCTGGACCGGTGTGACCGGTGTGACCGGTCACCTGGCAGCTCCCCGTCCTGCCCGTCCCGTGCTGACCGCTCGGGCCGCGCCGGCCGCGCCGGCAGGGTCGCCGGCGCCGGGTGCGCTGGCGGCCTCCGTCACGGCGCGCAGCCGGGCGATGTCCCTGTCCAGCGCGGCGAGCCGGGCCTGGTGCGATTCCTCGGTCTCCCGACCGGCCCGCTCGGCGGCCGCCAGGTTGCGCCGCGCTTCGGTCGTCAGCTCAGTGGCCAGCCCGGTCAGGGCCTGGTGCAGGCTGACGCGAAGCTGTTCGCAGACGACGGTCGCGTCCTGCGCGATGATCCTTCCAGCCTGTTCGATGTACTGCCGCGCGGCTTCCTTGGCATGTGCCTGGTGGGCGCGGCGTTCGTTCGCGCGGACGGAGGCGATCGTGCGCCGCCCGAGCATCACGAGCGCCCCGATTCCGACCGGGGCGAGCACTGTCGTGAGGGCGGCGAGCCCGGCGATGCTGGCAAGTGCCCCGCCAGCCGAGACGATGACCATCCCGACGCTCCCGCCGCGCGCGCCCTGTGCCAGCAGGTCGAAACCGGTCGACTGGGTGAACTCGAGGCCGCGGACGTCCTCGACCGTGGGCAGCGGCCGGTCGACCGCCGTGGCGAGCAGCTCCCGGACGGGGCCGGCGGCGGCCTCGAACGCCTGCGTGACGGTGTCGACGAGAGTCGTGCCTTCGGAGCGGATCTGCTGGCGGTGGTCCAGCAGGGTCTCGTTGACCGCCTGGAACAGCCAGCTGCGCAGCTCGTCCCACTGCTCGGACGGATCACTCGCGGTGATCCTCTCCTCCGCTCTGGCGTGTAACGTCCGGATGCTGGCCGCCAGGCCGTCCCTGCAGCGCAGGGTCATCTCCGGGTACTGCTGCGACAGTTCCTGCCGCCAGACCGCGGCGGGCTCACCCATCCGACTCGCGTCGCGGACGGCGGCGGCCAGGCCGGCCGCCCGGTCGCCCGCGTCATGCCGCGGATCGGCGAGTGCTGCCCGTTCGGTCTCCAGCTCGGTGAGTAGCTGGCGCAGCGCGTCGGCGGCGGTGGCGCGGGCCAGTCGTTCAAGGCGGGCCCGGCGCGGTGCGACGATCTCGTGGCGCAGATGGGTCACCAGCGCCGGGTAGCCGGACTCGGTGTCGAGATCAGGCCGATGGTCGCGCAGGGCGCGCAGCCGCAGCGGCGCGCCGAGGGGGAAGACGGTGAGGTCCAGACCAGCACGCCGCAGATGCTCCCGGTTGGCCGCGACCACCCGGCGCCAGTGCGGGCAGGCGTCGATCTTGGTGATCGCGAGCAGCACGGTCCCGCCCTGCCGGACGAGCCGTCGGATCAGGTCCAGCTCGGGGGCGGTGAGTTCCTGCCCGGCGTCGGAGACGAACAGGACGGCGTCGGCGCTGACGGCCGCGTCCAGCGTCGCCGCCGCATGGCCGTCGGCCAGTCCGCCGTTCAGCCCCGGGGTGTCGAGCAGGGTCAGACCCTGCGCCAACAGCTGCCGGGGGACCCCGACCTGCGCCGAACTCACCGGACCGGTGCCGGAGCCGGTTCCAAGGCCGGAGCCGGTACCGGTGCCCGAGTCGGAGTCGGAGTCGGAGCCGATCGCGAGGCGTGTCGCCGCCGGCGGGCCCTGGACGAGGTCGTGCAGCACCTCGATGGAAACCGCGTCGACGGACGGATCCTCGACAGACCGAGCCTCGGCCGGTGCTGCCGCTGTGGGCGGTGCCCCGCCGGTCGGTGCGTCACCCGGGGCGGATCGGGCGGCGCGCCGCACCGTCGCGGTCGGGTGCGGGGCGTAGCCGACCATGGTCGGCACCAGCGTGGTCGAGATCGGGTCGGTGCCGCACACCGCCGCCCCCAACAGGGCGTTGACCAGGGTGCCCTTGCCTTTCTTGAACTCGCCCGCGACGACCACCAGGGCGTCCGGTGTGACCAGCCGGCCGCGTTCCCGGGCAAGCCGCACCTGCAGGTCCGGCCGGCCTCGCCGCCCGGCCTCGGCGGCCACCGCGTCGAGCAGCCGGACCGTGGCCGAAGGCCCGCCGGCGGCCGGGTGCACCGGACGTGCCGATGCCGGACGCGCCGGATTTGAGTCCGCGCCGAGGCCCGTCATGAGCGTTCCTTGAGCGGTTCGTGAGGACGAGCCGACCTTGAGCGCGCTGTGCGATACGTGGTCGTCAACGACAGGGAGGACGGACCATGCCCCACCGCATCCGAGTGCTGCTCCGTGCCAGTGATCCGATCACCCAGGCCGGTCTGGCGGCCCAGCTGGGTGGCTGCCCGGACATCGAGATCGTCGAGAGGCTGTCCGGAGCCGTCGCCGTGAGCGCGGGTGGGGGTTCCGAGGCAGCCGTGGCCGTGGCTGGCGCCGGCGGTCCCGGGACGGGTGCGGCTGGGCGGCCGTCGTACCTGCGTCCCGTCCAGCTCACCGCGGAACCCGACCGGGGCCGCGAGCATGGCGCCACACCGGTTCGGCCGGCCCACGACGGTGCGGCGCCGGGTGGGCCGAACCCGTCCGGCGGTGATCCGAGGGCAGCCGACGTGGTCCTGGTGAGCGCGCAGGGCACCGACGAGCGCACCCTGCGGATGGTGCGTGAGCTGCAGCAGGGTGGGGTGCCCGTCGTGCTCGTCGTCGCGGAGCTGGAGGCCCACGACCTGACCGCCGCCGTTGAGGCGGGTGTCGTCGGGCTCCTGCGCCGGGCCACCGCCACCCCGGAGGCGGTGCTGGCGGCCGTGCGCGGGGCCGCCGCCGGTGAGGGCTACCTGCCGCCGGACATGCTCGGTTCGCTGCTGAGACAGGTCCAGCAGGTGTCCACACAGGTGCTGGCGCCGCGCGGGCTCACCTTCTCCGGGCTCTCCGAACGTGAGCTGACGGTGCTGCGCCTGGTCGCCGAAGGGCATGACACCCAGGAGATCGGGCGGCGCCTCAACTACTCGGAACGGACCGTGAAGAACGTCCTGCAGGACGTCACGCGGCGGTTCGGGCTGCGCAACCGCTCCCACGCGGTCGCCTTCGCCCTCCGCCAGGGCCTGCTCTGACCGGCGAGTCAAAGGACCGTGTGTCCGTCGAGGCCGCCGGTACCCGTGTCCACATGATGGGTGAGGGATGTACTGCTTCCGGAACCGGAACCGGAGGCGGCGTCGGTGCCGGCGGGGTCGAGGTGGTCGAAGGCCAGCGGGTCCAGGCCGAGCTGGTGCTCCGCACCGTCGAGCAGGCCGTCACCGTCGGAGTCCATCCGGCTCGGGTCCGTTCCCAGCACCCGCTCCAGATCGTCGCTGAGCCCGTCGTGATCGCTGTCGAGCGTCGCCGTCGGCCCGGTCGCCCCGTCGAGGTGGCCGGCACCGAGACTGTCCGGGTTCGTGGGGCTGCTCCCGAGGGCGAGCTCGGCCGAGTCGGGCAGGCCGTCATGGTCGGAGTCGGCGGACGTCGGGTCCGAGCCCACGCGCAGCAGCTCGTAGATGTCCGACAGGTTGTCGTGGTCGCTGTCGACGGCAGCGGAGTCCGTACCGACCTGGCTCTCCAGCGCGTCGGTGAGGCCGTCGCCGTCGCTGTCCGCCCCGGCGGCCTCGGTGCCGACCCCGCCGGCCAGGGCCAGGGAGCTGCTCGAGTACCCGCCGGGCGGTGCCCCGGCGCCGACCGGGCCGGACAGCCCCGGCAGCACCGCGGCCCGGTTCAGCCAGTCACCGCGGTTGTCGAACACACCGACCCCCAGGCGAGAGTTGCGCGCCTCGATCGTGCGGCCGTCACCCAGGCTGATCGCCACATGGCTGATGTAGCCGTTCGGGTCGGCGCGGAACAGCAGCGCGCCCGGGGTGCGCAGCGCGTCGTCGACGGAGATCTCCTGCCCGTGGGTGCGCAGCTCCTCGTACTGGGCCGCGGCCCCGTCGGGGATCTCGACACCCGCCTGCGCGGCCGCCCACTGGGTCAGCTCCGAACAGTCGAACGCGGTCGGGTCGGAGTCGTCGAGGTGCGCCTCGGCCCCGTAGACGTACTTGTCGCCGGCCTGCGCGAGCGCTGCCTGCAGAAAACGGGCCGTCGTCTCGTCGAGATGGCTGCCGCCGGCGTCGCCGGCGGCGGTGAGCTGATGGCCGTAGCCGGCCGTCCCCGCCCAGTTGCCGTGGGCCTCGCCCTCACCGGCCAGCTGGGCCGCCCGCTCGGCCTGGGCCCGGTAACCGAGGTAACGGGCGTCGTCCAGGCCGTGGGTGGTGGTCCACGGCGAGACGTCCCGGCCGCCGCGGGAGACCTCGTAGGCGAGCTTCGCGTTGACCGCGGGGTCGTACGCTTTCTGGTCGGCCCACTGGCGGTGGGCGTCCATGTTGATCTGCCACAGGCCGCGGGAGTCCTCCCCGCGGGTCGCGTGGGCGGAGCTGTCACCGCCCGACTCGGCCAGGGCGATGGCGGTCATCGTCACCGCCTGGTCCGGAGTGAAACCCGCCGCGCGGGCGTAGCCGTAGATGTCCGCGGCGTTGTACCTCGCCATGAGCTGACGCTACGTCGATCACGCGGCGGGCGGAACCGTCGCACGCGCAGATGTTTCGCCTCGTCTCGTTGCCCGAACACGCAGCCCGAAGACGCAGCACGAACGGGCAGCGCGGACGGGCCGGGTGCGTCCTTGCGGCGGTCGGTGCCCGGATGTCACCGTCTGAGGCGATGATCCATGACGTGGACGCGACGCTCGCCGCGCTGCTCGCCGCCGAAGCCGTGGCCGGCGGTGACACGGAGGTCCTCTTCGACGCACCGACCCGGGAATGGGCGGCCCGGCGCGGTGGGCCGTGCATCGACGCGTTCCTCTACGACATCCGGGAGGATGTGGCGCGCCGCGAGATCGCCTTCGAGCAGGTCCGGGACGGCGCCGGCCGGATCGTCGCGCGCCGGCCGCCGCCGCGCCGGCTGCGGCTGTCCTACCTGCTCACCGCGTGGACGTCCCGCCCGGAGGACGAGCACCGGCTGCTCTCCGTCCTGCTCGCCGCCCTGCTGCGGCACGACGCGGTGCCCGCCGAGTACCTGCGCGGGGCACTGGTCGACCAGCCGATCCCGGTGCTGCTGCAGCTCGCGCTGCCCACCGGCGCGGACCGCGGCATCGCCGACGTGTGGAACGCCCTCGGCGGTGAGCTCAAACCCTCCTTGGACCTCGTCGTCGTCGCGCCGTTCGACCCCGCCCGGGTCGAACCGGTGCGCAAGCTGGTCGCGGCCGACCCCGAGGTGCACCTGCGCGCCTCGGCCACCGACCCGCGCGCGCCAGCCGTGCCGCCACCGCCCGGGAGCAGGCCGGCGGGCGCCGGTCCGCGGACCCGGCGCGTCCAGGAGCTCTGAGCGCCACCCGTGCACGGGGACGACTCGCTGGCCGATCTGCTGGGCCGGCTCGCCGTGGTCGAGGCCCGGGTCCGCGGCGCCGTCGCCGCCCGGCGCGCCGTCGACCCGGAGCCCGACGACGCCTTCCGCGGCCTCTACCTCAGCGACGGCCACATCGACGCCCTCCTGCTCCGCACCCCGACCCAGACCGCGCCAGCTCCGCCGGAAGCACCCGGCCCGGCCGATCCGGCCGATCCGTCTCCAGGCGATCAGAGCGCGGGTCCGGGTGATCTCGCGGCCGAGGTGGAGCGGGCCGCCGCGGCGGCGCGGGAGCGGGGCAGCCGGCTGCGGCTTCGAGAGCTCGCGGGCGGCTTCGGGCTGAGCGGGCTCGATGTCGACATCCTGCTGGTCGCGCTGGCCCCGGACCTGGACGCCCGGTTCGAGAAGCTCTACGGCTATCTGCACGACGACGTGACCCGCCGCCGGGCCAGCCCCGGCCTCGCCCTGGAACTGTGCGGGCGTTCGCCGCTCGACGGTGCGGCCCGCGCCCGGTGCGCGCCCGGCGCCCCGCTGCTCGCCACCGGGCTGCTTGTCGTGGAGGACGCCGACCGCCCCTTCCTGACCAGGTCGCTGCGCGTTCCGGACCGGGTCACCGCCCACCTGCTCGGCGTGGACGACCCGGGCCCGGCGCTCGCCGAGGTGCTGACCGACGCCCCGGACGTCGACGATCCGGTGGTCCGGCGGGTGGCCCGTTTTCTCAGCACGGCACCGCGCCCACCGCGCCCACTGCGCCCACCGAGCCGGCCAGACCCGCCGGTGCGCCAGGCTCGTCCGGCGGCCGACGCCCGGCCGTCCGACACCGGGCTGGACGAAGCGGGGCCGGACGGCGTCAGGCTTGTCGACCCCGGGCTTGGTGACCCGATGCTCGTCTACCTGCGGACCACGCCCGGTGCGGACGGCCTCGCTGCCGCGTTGTCCGCCTGCCGCCGGGCCGGGCGCCGCGCCCTCGGCCTGGATCTCTCCGCGCCGGGCCTGGCCCGTGTCGCGGACCCGGCCGGAGGTCGCACCGGCAGCGGCGACGTCGGGGCGGGCGAGGACGGGGGCGGGGAGATCGGCATGGGCAGTGGCTCAGGCTCAGGTGCCGTGCCGGCCGCCGACCGGTTCGGCGGTGTCGCGGCGACGCTCGCCGTCGCCGTCCGCGAGGCACGACTGTCCGGGGCCGTACTGGTCGCCGGCCCAACCGGAATGCTCGACCCCGCGGCGCGTGGGCTGGTGGTCCGCGCCGCGGCCGGAGGCGATGGGACGCTGCCGCCTCTGCCGGTGGTGCTGTACGGGCGGGGCGCGTGGGATCCGGAGACCCCCGGACCGGTGCCGTTGATCGATGACGTGCTTGCGCTGGGGGCCGACGCGCAGGCCGCGGTGTGGGCCGCCGAGCTGGGCGCGCCGATGCCCGGCGAGCTCGCGTCCCTGCGGCTCGCGCCCCGCCAGGTGCGCCGGGCGGTCGCCGCCTCCCGGCTGTCCGCCCGCGTCCTGGAAGGTGGCCCGGAGCACGATTCGCCGGAGCTGCAGGAGCCGCAGCCGTCGCCGGTGCCGCCGGAGCTGCAGGCGGCGCCGGCGGCGCGAGCGGCCGCGCCGCCGCGGGTCGAGTGGCTGGTGGCGGCGGCACGGGCGCAGAACGCCACCGGGCTGGAGCGGCTGGCCCGCCGGATCAGCCCGGCGGTCGGCTGGGACGATCTGGTGCTGCCGCCGCGCACCCTCACCACCCTGCGCCATCTGGCCGGACGGGCGGCCCACCGCGGCCGGGTTCTCGACGACTGGGGGCTGCGTCGCGGCGGCGGCCGAGGTGAGGCCGTCACCGCCCTGTTCGTCGGCGAGTCGGGAACCGGTAAGACCATGGCCGCGGAGGTCGTCGCGGGCGCCCTCGGTGTCGACATGTACGTCATCGACCTGTCCGGGGTCGTCGACAAGTACATCGGCGAGACGGAGAAGAACCTGGAACGCATCTTCGTCGGCGCGGAGGGGCTGAACGCGGTGCTGTTCTTCGACGAGGCCGACGCGTTGTTCGGGAAACGTTCCGAGGTCTCCGACGCCCGCGACCGTTACGCCAATGTCGAGGTCGCCTACCTGCTGCAGCGAATCGAGTCGTTTGACGGGGTGGCCGTTCTGGCGACGAACCTGGCCGCGAACCTTGACGACGCGTTCCGCCGCCGGCTGTCGGTGGTCGCGGAGTTCACCCGGCCGGACGCCGAGCAGCGCCTCGCCCTGTGGCGGCGGATGCTCGCCGGGGTGCCGCTGGCCACCGACGTCGACCTGGAGTTCTGCGCGAAGGCGTTTGGGCTGGCCGGCGGCGACATCCGGAACGCGGCGGTGACCGCGGCCTACCTGGGCGCGGCGAACGGTCAGGTGGTGGACATGCGCGAGATCGTCACCGCGGTCGCGCTCGAATACCGCAAACTCGGCCGCCTCTGCCTCGCCGACGAGTTCGGCCCTTACTTCGGTCTGGTACCACGTTGATCGCCGGGCCGGCGGCGTCGACATGAACACCATGTGGTGCCCTTTGAGGCAGATCCCGGCCTCGTGCGCCTGCAGCGTGCAAACATGGCAGCGGCCCAGGTGCTGGCCGGGTCCGTCCCGCTGGGAGGTCGACCGACATGGACCACGACCGGATTGAGCGGAGATCCCGCACTGTCCGTGGGCCGGGGCCTGAACCTGTGGCGGTGGCGCGGGCCAGGCAGGGGCACAGCCTGCAGGCCCTGGTAGGCAACGCCGCCTTTGGGCGGATCGTGCGTTCGGATGGTGGTCTCCCGGTCGCCACAGCGCGGCCTGCGTCGGTTTCGACCATGCTGCGCGTGCAGCGGGCTGGTTCAGCTCCGTGCTCGTGTTCCGATCACGAGGATGTCGAGCCGGGGGAGCGGACCGCGGTCTCCGCGAACGCGGTGAACCGCATGCCTCTCGTGCAGCGTGTGACCGCGACGGACCTGGCGGTGCAACGCGTCCCCGGCGACGGCATGACGCCCCCTGGAGACTGCTCCTACGGCCGGTACATTCCGTTGCGGATGTCGGTGGAGTCCGCGAAGGCCGTTGTCGGCATGCTTGGTTCGTGCTCGCCCGGCGACAGCTGCCCCTTCCTCGCATTGAAGATCGCGGCGATCGGTGCGGAGATCGCTGCCCGGGTGGCCCTTGACGCGACCTGTTTCAAGGGTGGGGACACCGGTCACCAGACGCAGGTGCGAGACAAGATCAACATGATGAACAGGTGCTTCCGGTTCTTCCAGACATCCGACTGCTCGGGTGATCTGATCGCCGCGATGGAGATCGTTGTTGCGCGGGCACGCGAGGTTATTGAGGCTGCCGCCATGGCTGTCGCCGCCGCTGTCGTCATCGCCACGATCGCCGCGCTGGTCGCGGCGGTCATCGCGCTCGCCGAGATCGTCATGGCCGCTCTCGCGGCGGCAGCGGAGGCCGCTGCCGCCGCGGCCGCGGTCGCGGCCATGGCGGCGCTGCTCGCGATAGTCCGGGAGAACCTCTCGTCCGAGTCCCAGCCGTCCGCGTGAGAAGGGTTGGCTGCCGCGCGATGTCTCTCGAAGCGCACCTGTTCGAAGCGTTCGCGTCGCGCCCGCGACCCGTGGCGGCCGGGATCCTTCGCCCGGCGAGCGTGTCGGTGGATGACCGGGTACCGCTGGTGCTCGCGGAGCGGGCGGTCACGGAAATTTCGACCGACGACGTCAACAACGTCTTCGCAGGAAATCTGTGGGCTCTCTCCCCGGTGGCCTTCCGGTACTATCTGCCGGCTCTCATGCGTTTCTCGCTGATCTCCTACCGTTCGGTGAGCGTGTTCGCCTCCGAACTGGTAGGTGCGCTCACGAGGCCGGAGCGGGATGATGTGACGGAATCGCTGGACAGGCTGGATCTGCTGTCATCAGAAATCGCGCCGAGTGTCTCAGGGGTTGCGGATCTGCTGCGTTCCCAGCAGCTCGAGTGGTTCGATTCAGGTGCTCCGACCGCGACTTTTCATGAACGTTTCGATGACCTGTCGGCGGCGGAGGGAGATGCCGTCCTGAGGTTTCTGGAGACGTTCCAGGAAGCGCATGGCGCGGACTTTCCGTTCGGTGAACTGGACGCGGCGATCACCCGGTACTGGTCGAGGTTCCGGGCGTCTCCAGGTGCCGAATCCACGGGTGCCGAACCAACCTGATCATTCATCTTCCGTGGCTGCATCACGTGTGCCCGTTCGGGCAGTGTTCGCCACCTGAAGACGTCAGGGGTGTTCGCGCGATGTCGACACGACCAGACTGTCGGATGGATACGTCCGTCCGATCGGTGTCCGCCGGTGCCCGAACTGGGCGGCCGTGCGCGGCGGCGGGCACGTCGGCGATGGGCACGTCGGCGATGGGCATGGAGCGGTGCGCCCGTTTCCAGAGGAGGTCGCTATGGAGCAGGACCAGCTGGCCGTCCGCTCGGCGGCGGCAGCCGTGGCGCGGCGTTCTTCGGCCGCCAACCGGGAGCGAGGCTCGGCCGCGCTCCACACGCAGGTAGGTAACGCGGCATTCGGGCGAATCCTGCGTGCCGGCGGTCTGGCCAGCGACGGCGGCTCACACGGAGCCGAGACAGCGGTGCTGCGCAGTGCCCTGCGCTCGCAGGGCGCCGGTCCGCTGGACCCGGAGATCGGAGCGGCGATCGAGGCGCGGCGGGGTGCCGGCTCACCGCTTCCGGAGCCGGTGCGGGCGGAGATGGAAGGCCATCTCGGTGCCGACCTGTCCGCCGTGCGGATCCACACCGACGGCGCGGCGGCGACCCTGAACCGAGCGGTGCAGGCAGAGGCGTTCACCACCGGCTCCGACGTCTTCTTCTCGCCCGGGCGGTACGACCCGGCGTCGCCGACCGGGCGCGGTCTGCTGGCCCACGAGCTCACCCACGTCGTGCAGCAGACGAGCGGCGCCGGCGGGCCCGGCGGCACGGTCAGCCATCCGGACGACCCCGCCGAGCGGGAGGCCGCCGCGGTCGGCGCCCAGGTGGCCCGTGAGGCCGCTCCGCTGCCGGAGGAGGAAGAGCCCGCGGAGGGCATGTGAGCACCGGATCGGCGCTGATGCCGCCCGCAGCGGCTGACCGGCGTTCGCCAGCCGACCGGCACCCGGCGGCTGTCCGGCACCCGGCGGCTGACCGACCAGGGCCGGCTGCCAACCGGCTGGCATCACCCCGGTCGGTTCCACCACCGGGGCATCCGCTGCTCGGTCTGCAGCGCAGCGCCGGGAACCGGGCGGCGGCCACCCTGCTGCGTGAGCAGCGCGAGCAGACAGAGTCGGACGGGCGGCTTCGCATCGGGGTGCCAGGGCTGGCGGTGACAAAGCCGCCGGTTTCCTGCCAGCCGTCGGTGTACCGCCGCTCCTCGGCGTCCCAGCCCGCTACGGCACCTCAGCGGCCTTCACCGTCCCGCCGAACTGCGGTGTCCCGGGATCCGGCGGTGTCCCGCCGGCCGGCGCCTGCGGCGAACGGCGCGGCGGTGACGGTGTCGCGCGGCCTGCTCGACGACGTGACCTCCGGAGTGTCCGACCTGGCGGCGGGGGCGCGGGACAGGGCACTGTCCGGGCTGACCTCGTACGCACACCGGATGCCCGGCTACAAGCTGCTCGGCGTCGTCCTCGGCCGGGACGTGCTCACCGGGACGGAGGTGCCGCGCTCCGCGGCAACCGTGGTCGGAGGCTTCCTCGAGCTGGTGCCGCGCGGCCAGGAGATCTTCGAGAACCTGAACCGGTCGGGCGCGCTGGAGCGGGCGTCCGCCTGGTTCGAGGCCGAGGTGCCCAAACTCGGGCTCAGCTGGGAGGCGATCCGCGCCCTGTTCAGCCGGGCGTGGGACGCGCTCGACATCACCGACCTCGCGGACCCGGCCGGTGCCTGGGCGAAGATCGCCGGCGTTTTCGGGCCGCCACTGCAGGCCCTGCTCGGCTTCGCCCGCTCGGCGGCCGGCAAGGTCATGGAGTTCGTCTTCGAGGGCGCGCTCGCACTGGCCGGCGGTGCCGGCGAGCAGGTGATGGCCATCATCCGGCGCGCCGGTGACGTGCTCGGCACGATCGTGAACGACCCGGTGCGCTTCGCCGGCAACCTCGCCGCCGCCGTACGTACAGGCCTGGGGCAGTTCGTCGGCAACATCGGGACGCATCTGCAGTCCGGGCTGCTCGGCTGGCTGACGGGCGCCCTGCGCGGCGCGGTGCGCATACCCGCCCGCCTCGACCTGAACGGCATCGTCTCGGTCGTGCTCGACCTGCTCGGGCTGAGCTGGTCGGCGCTGCGCACCCGGCTGGTCCGGCTGCTCGGCGAGCGGGTCGTGCGCGCGATGGAGACCGCCGTCGACTGGGTGCAGCGGATCATCACCGGTGGGCTCGGTGCCGTCGTCGACAAGATCATGGAATCGGCGACGGGCCTGCTCGACACCGTGCTCGGCGGCATCCGCGACTGGGTGGCCCGCTCCGTGGTCGGCGCTGCCGTCACCCGGCTGATCTCGATGTTCAACCCGGCCGGCGCCGTCATCCAGGCGATCATCGCCGCCTACAACACCGTCCAGTTCTTCATCGAACGAGCCCAGCAGCTCGCCGCCTTCGCCACCTCGGTCTTCGACTCCATCGCCAAGATCGCCGCCGGCTCGATCGGGGACGCCGCGAACGCCGTCGAGCAGGCACTCGCCCGCAGCGTCCCGGTCGTCCTCGGCTTCCTGGCCCGCCTGCTCGGCCTCGGCGACATCGCCGCCCCGGTACGCGACGTCGTCGGCCGCGTCCGCGGTGTCGTCGACGGCGCCCTCGACCGCGTCGCCGACTGGCTCGCCTCTGTCGGTCGCCGCCTCGTCGGTGGACGGCGCGAGGGCGGGGAGCGTCACACCGCCGCGGCGACCGGTGCTGACGGCGCCGCAACCCCCGGAGCGGCCCCTGCATCGGCGACCGCTCCCGGCACCGCCGCCGCGACTCCGGCCGGCGAAGGCACGGCCGAGGGAAGCGTGATCGCTACGGCTTCCACCACGGCGGCTGGTCACGCCTATACAGGTCGTGCGGTTGTCGCGGGTGGCCGTGTCGAGGTCCAGGTCCAGCGGGCGGTGGTGAAGGCTGGGCCGGCGGCTGCGGCGAGTGCCGCCGCGGCTCCAAACGGCGAGGCGCGCTCGGCTCTCGCTGCACTTTCCCGCATGATCCAGAACATCGAGGAGCGCCGGCTGGACGGCTTGACCGTGGATTCTCGTGGTCGTGCCATGCAGATCAAGCCGGAGGAGATAGTTCGCATTCAGGCGCTTCTGCGTCAGGTGGTCGGAGAGGATCTGGTCAAGGCCGCCGCGTTGTATGTCGCCGGCGTCACCGCGACGGGCTCGTCGCGACCGGCTCTCAGCCGGCATCAGGAGGATTTCGCGAAGACGCCCCGCAAGGAGCGGCGTGCCGTCTACTACACTGGTTTGGTGCCCTGGGATTCTCATATCCGTGGCGCCATTGCTGCCCGCGACTACTCCCGGATCGAACTGCAGGTTCGCAGCCTGGGGGCGGACTGGATCGCCGGCGAGGGGGGATACCTCGGCGACGGAGGTCTGAGGGATCTTCTCCGAACCGGGATCAGAATAGGATCTCGTGGCGGAGACAACGAGCCCAGGGGTGAATATCCGAAGTTCATCCCGCATGCTTCGTTCATGCTTTTCGAGGCTGCCGCGGGCAAGGTGGTGAAGGCGGAACGGGAGGCGCGAAAGCCGAACCCTCCGGAGCGGCGAGCAGCGCTCCAGATACTTCTTGCGGACATGCGTCAGGGCGAGCGCTTCGATGTCGACCACATCAGGCCACTGGCGCTCGACTGGGAGGAGAGGGGGCACCGGAGCACTGCTGAGGAGCGGGCGCGGGTGGCCGCGGATCCGAGCAACCTGGAGCTCGTCTCCCTGAACTGGAACCGGTCGAAGGGCGGCGAGGACGAGAGGTTCCTGACGGAGCCGGCGGCCGGATTCACCCGTGCGCCGGGTGAGGCGTCACTGCCGGTCCCGCCCGAGCCTGCTGCCGAAGGCCTGATAGCTGCGCCATGAGGGCTGCACGATCGGGCGGATTCTGGTTCCCCTGACGGTGCGCCGTCGGACGTTGGCGCAGTCCCCTCCACGGCGGACGATCTATGCATTCCCGGTCAGGTCGAGGAGGGCATGGCATGCCGAACTACCGGTCGCCCGGCGTCTACGTTCAGGAGGTCGAGGCGGGGTCCCGGCCGATCGAGGGCGTCGGCACGGCGGTGGCGGCATTCGTCGGCTTCACCGCGCGCGGGCCGCGTAACACCGCGATCCGCCTGGCCAACTGGGGGCAGTACGTCGAGAACTTCGGCGACTTCGTGCCCGGTGCGTACCTGCCGCTGGCGGTCTTCCAGTACTTCAACAACGGCGGTGGCGCCTGCTACGTGGTGAGCGTCGGCTCGGGCGGCGAGGGCGCCGCCGCCGGGCCGGTCGCGGAGCTGACCAGCGCGAGCAGGCCCGGGGTGGGTGTCTACCGGATCGAGGCGGTCGACCCGGATGTGCGTGGCAGCCTGTCCGTGCAGATCACTCCGGCTGGCCGGCCTGCGCAGGAGACGTCCGCCGGGCCTGACGGTGGCGCGTCCGACGGTGGCGGGAGCGCGGAGGCATCCGGTGCGAACGGCCCCACGGGAGCCGGCTCCAGCGGCAGTGCCGGGGACGCCGGCCGGCATCTCACCGTCACGGTCATCCGGGACGGTGAGCACGTCGAGGTCTTCGAGGACGTCACCACCCGGCGCGGGCGACGCAACCTGGCGACCATCGTCAACGAGGGGTCGGAACTCGTCCGGGTGACCGAGCTCGAAGGCGTCACGGCGCTCGACCGGGCGCCGACGTCCGGTGTGGTGGCGTTGCAGGCGCCCGCACCGTCGCCCGTGCCGCGGGCCGGCGCCGACGACTTCATCGGGAAGGTCGCCGAGCGTACCGGCGTCGCCGGCCTCGCCGCCTGCGACGACGTGACCATGGTGCTGGTGCCGGACCTGTGGTTCGCCTTCCAGCAGCAACAGATCAGCCTGGACGTGGTGCAGGCCGTCCAGCGGGCGGTCATCGACCACTGCGAGAGCGCCGGTGACCGGATGGCCATCCTCGACCCGCCCCCGGGCCTGAACGCCCAGGCCATCCGGGACTGGCGGCGGGAGCAGGCCAACTTCGACTCCAAGTACGCCACCCTGTACTGGCCCTGGGTTTCCGTCTTCGACCCGGTGGAGGGCCGCAGCCGGTTCGTTCCGCCGTCCGGTTCGGCGGCCGGCATCTGGAGCCGCAGCGATGACACCCGCGGTGTGCACAAGGCGCCGGCCAACGAGGTGGTGCGCGGCGCGCTCGGCCTGGAGCTGAACATCACCAAGGTGGAGCACGACGAGCTCAACCCGGTGGGCGTCAACGTGATCCGGGCGTTCCCGGGCCGAGGCATCCGGGTGTGGGGGGCGCGCACCCTCTCCTCGGACCCGGCCTGGCGCTATGTCAACGTCCGGAGGCTGTTCAACTACCTGGAGGCGTCGATTCTCGGCGGCACCCAGTGGGCGGTGTTCGAGCCGAACGACCTCGATCTGTGGCAGCGGCTGCGGCGCACGGTGTCGGCCTTCCTGCTCGGCCTCTGGCGGGACGGTGCGCTCTTCGGAGTCACTCCGGACGAGGCGTTCTACGTCAAGTGCGACGAGGAGACGAACCCGCCGGGAGTCGTCGACTCCGGCCAGGTGATCATCGAGATCGGGGTCGCGCCGGTGAAGCCGGCCGAGTTCGTCGTGTTCAAGGTCGCCCAGATCACCCTCGGCGCCGAATAACCGGCCGCCGCCCGGCCACCTGACCACCCGACGAGTTCACCGGAAACCCGGACAGGAGAGACGTCGTGCCCATCGGCGAGGACGCGCTCGGCAACTACGCCTACCAGATCGAGATCGACGGTGTGGCGATCGCCCAGTTCAAGGAGGTCTCCGGGCTCAGTGCGGAGATCCAGGTGATCGAGCACAAGGAGAACAAGAAGGGCGGTATCCCGGTCATCAAGAAACTGCCCGGGGCCCGCAAATGGGGCGACATCCAGCTCAAGCGCGGCAAGACCGATGACCCGGGCTGGTGGAAGTGGATCAAGCAGGTGCAGGAAGGGAAGATCGACGAGGCGCGCAAGAACGGCTCGGTGGTCCTCTACGACTACACCCGCGGTGAGAAGGCCCGTTTCAACTTCATCAACGCCTGGCCGTCCAAGGTGAGCATCGGCAGCCTGCAGGCCGGCGGCAGCGAGATCACCATCGAGGAGGTCACGCTCGTCCACGAAGGCCTGGAGCTGGCGTGACCACAGGCGCCGCCGGGCTGGTCACCGAGTTCGCCTTCGCGCTGCCGCGCGGCTATCTGGACGCCGACGGCCAGCTACACCGCGAGGGCGTCATGCGGCTCGCGACGGCGCGGGACGAGATCCTCCCGCTGCGTGATCCGCGGGTGCGGGACAACGAGGCGTACCTGACCGTGCTCCTGCTGTCCCGGGTGATCACCCGCCTCGGATCGCTCACCACGATCACCCCGGCGGTCGTCGAGGGGCTGTTCGCCCCTGATCTCGCGTTCCTGCAGGACCTCTACCGCCGGATCAACCAGGAGGGGCACACCCACGCCGCGGTGAGCTGCCCCTCCTGCGAGCACGCCTTCACGGTCGACGTGGCAGGTGGTGCGCCGGGGGAATCCTGACGTACGCGGCCGAGGACCTGCTCGAGGAGGTCGCGTACCTGGCCGCCGGCTACCACTGGTCACTCGCGGACATTCTCGATCTCGAGCATCCCGACCGGCGGTATTTCCTCACCGCGCTGACGAAACTGACCGACGAATCCGGAGGGCTGGACTAGGCGATGCTGGGTTCGGGCCTGGGCGCATGGCTGCGCCGTCGATCGGATCGCCCCTCGTCGGGCGGTGCGGTCGGCGGGGATGGAGACACGGAGGGGGAGACCACCTCCGGCGGCAGCGGCCCGGGAGATGCTTCGGGCGGTGGTGCCCTGCCAGCACCGGCCGCGTGGCGTTCGCTACCGCCGCTCCGCCCCGCGGACCATCCCGTGACCGCCGATGCCACCGGCTTCGCCCGGGGGCTCGGTAGTCGCAGCCCGGCCCCGATCGTCCTGCGTGCCCTGGCCCACGGCGTGGACCCGCGCGCGCCGTCCGGAACGTTCCGGCCCAGCCACATCGGGCCGGCCTCCGCGGCGCGGATCCCCACGCCGCCCGTCGCCGTATCACCGCCGGTCGCCACACCGCCGCCGGTCGCCACACCGCCGCCGGTCGCCGCCCGTCGCGCGGTCGCCCGATCGACGGGCGAGTCGATCGGCAGTACGGCCGTCGGATCGGGCGCCGAGGCGCTGACGTCGGCCGGTCAGGCCTCGTCCGGCTGGCGGCGCGCGCGGCTCGCCCGATCGGTTGGCGACCTTCCGCCGACCGGCGCCCCGCCATCACCGACCGCACCTTCCGCGTCTTCGGCACCTGACGGGGAGCCCGGTGAGGCGGAGGCGGTTGCCGACGGCCTGACGTCGGATGGTGCGGTTCCACCTGCCGCGACTCCGTTCGCCGCGGCTCCGCTGCCGGTGTCGGTACCGGCATCCGTACCTGCTGGTCCCACGCCGCCGCCCCGCCGGCTGGTTGCCAGCGCCGGGTCGGTACAGCCCATGCGTCTTGCCGCCGAGCTGCCGCCCCCGGTGGTCCGTGTGCTGCGCCGGCCGCAGCCAGCCACCGTCGCGGACGGGGACATCATCGGTGCCGGTGCGCGCACTGCGCGGCCTCGGGAAGGCGCGACCGCCGAGAACGACGGCCTGTCGTCAGACATGCCTAGCAGCGGCCGGGGTGACCTCGGTCTCGGCGATCACGGCAGTGACGCCGGCGGGTGGCCGGCCATGCCCGTGGCACGAGCGGCTACGAACCCGCCGCCACCGTCGGCGGCCAGCATGGAGGCGGCGCCGTCCGGCGTGGGATCGCCGGACGGCGCCGCCGGGCGCCGTGGCCTCGGTGTCCCGATCGGGCCGGCACGAGATGATCTGCCGCGGCGGGGTCGGGTCATCGAGACTCCGTCGGTCACCCGTTCCACAGAGGGGACGGGCCCCGGCGGCCGTCCGGCTGGCCGCCGGGCCGGCCTCGGCCTGCCGGTCTCGCGCCGTCCCGTCGTCGATCCCGGACGCGACGACTCCGGAAGCGGCGGCTCTGGAGGCGATGGCCCCGGAAACGAGAGTCCGGGAGGCGGTGGCACTGGCAGGTCTGATTCTCGAGACGGTGGGCGGCAGCCCGGCGCTCCGTCCCCGTCGGGGCTGACCGCATCGCCTGGAGGAACGCCGCCCACGCAGAGCGCGGGCGGCACGTCCGCCGTGTGGCGGGCCGAGCTCCCGGAGCAGCAGCTCCCGTCACCGCCCTCGCGGCCACCCGCCAGGTCGGTGCCACCGGTGAGCCGGGCGACGCGTTCCGCGAACGTCGACCCGTCCTCGGCACCCCTGTCACCGGCCACATCCATACCGGAATCGGTGGGACGACCGCCGGCACCGTCCGTGTCGGCGGAACTGGACGTTCCACCGCTGCCAGGCGTCGCACCGGCGTTGGACGTCCCGGCTGTGCCGCCCCCGGACGCTCCGATGTTCCGGGATACCCCGCCGCTGCCTCCGGGTTTCCCAGCCGTGCCGGGGGCGCCGGCGGTGTCCGACGGCTGGGCGGTGCCGGATGGGCGGGCGGTGTCGGATGGGCGGGCAGCTTCGAGCGTGCCGGCGGGCCTGACGGGAATGGCCGCCAGGGCCACCGGCGGGACGCCGCAGCAGCGAGCCACGTCCTCGTCGAAGGACCATCCGGTGGCACGTGTCGTCCAGCCTCCGCTGGCGGGCCCGGTCCCGCTGGTTCCGCGCGTCCAGCGGGTGGCTCGTGCCGCGGCGCGGGCTGATAGCGGTGTCTCCGATCCGCCCCGTTCCGGCGGCCCGGCCGACACGGTGTGGTCCGCGCCGGCCGAGCTCGGCGGTGGCCCTGGCACGTCGCCTGCGTTCGGATGGGGGGGTGCTGCCTCCGCAGGGTCCGCATCGGACGGTGCCGACGGTGCCGGCCCAACGCCAACCGTGATCGTTCCGGCGTGGGGGCGCCCGCCTGGGCCCGCACAGGCGCCTGCCCCGTTGTCGGCACCGTCCGTGGCACGCCTTGCGGGGGTGGCATCGGATCCGGTCGGGCCGGCGCATCAGCCCCTTCAGCGTCGGCCGCTCCCGGCGTTCCAGCCAGCCCGGTCGCTCCACCCGGAGCAGATCGCCGTGTCGCGGGAGCCCGAGTCGGCCGCCGGTGCGTCCCTGCCGCCGGCGGACGCACCATCCACCCTGGTCACCAGGTTCAGCGCATCCGCGCCGAGCGTGGCCAGGGTGACGGCGGACGAGCAGCAGGCAGCCCCGGAACCTGCCGGAGCCGGAGCCGGAGCCGGAGTCGGAGCCGCGGGCGCCACAGCCGGTACCGGTGCCGGTACCGGTACGGCGAGCGGTGACGGTGGGCGGATTCCGGATGCCGAGATCGCTGGGCTTGCCGAGCGGATCTACGAGTACCTGGCCCGTCGGCTACGCGCCGAGCTGCTCGCCGACCGGGAACGTCGCGGCCTGTTGGCGGACCCGCTGTGAACGCCGCGTCGTCGTCACTGCAGCAGAGGAGGACTCCGATGCCCGTACCGGCCAGACCCGTTCCGGCCAGACCCCGGCCATCCAGGCCCGGGCCGGCCAACGGGCTGCGTTTCGACGTGACCATCGGCGCGTTCGAGCTCGGTGCCTTCACCGCGATCGAGGGCCTGGATGCCAGCTACGAGATCAAGACCTACGACGAGGGCGGCCAGAACGGCTTCCAGCATCAGCTCCTCGGGCGCGTTCACTACCAGAACGTCAAGCTGACCCGGCCGATCGACGCGGACAGCCGCAACCTCAGCGGCTGGTTCAGCACCTTCGCGCGGGAGGGCGACGGGCGGGAGACGACGGCCACGATCACCGCGTTCGATGACAACCTGCGCCGGATCGCCGAGTGGACGATGGTCGGGGTGTGCCCGGTCCGCTATTCGGGGCCGCGTTTCTCCAGCGCCGACGCGAAGGTGGCGACGGAGACCCTGGAGTTCGCCCACCAGGGGTTCCGGGCTCAGTGGCCGGGCCGGTGATCGGGCGGTGAGCCCGGCGCGCGGGAGTTTCGTCAGGGCCCGGCTGTGCGAGCAGGACAACCAGAGCACGCGGGTGACCTTCCATTTCAACCCGTCGACGATCAAGATCGCGAAACGGGCGGAGTACCGGGAGCAGCCCACGCAGGCGGCCCGGGAGTCGCCTCGTCCGGCTTTCCTCGGCGCCCGGGCCGTCGATCTCCAGTTCAACCTCCTGCTCGACGCCGGCCGCGGGCAGGACCGATCGGTGATGGCCGAGATCCAGCAACTGCTGGAGTGGACGAACCCGACCAGGGATTCGCGTGAGGGGACGTCACCGAGCCCGCCGGTGCTGATGTTCACCTGGGGTGAGTTCAAGCTCGGCGCCAGCGGCCAGTTCGTCGGCCTGCTCACCAGCGTCGACGCGACCTGCAACCTGTTCGCGCCGAGCGGGGCGCCCACCAGGGCCGAGGTGGCGCTGGCGATGAAGGCCGCGCCGGAGGAGCCGAAGGGGACCAACCCGACCTCGGGCGGGGTGAGCGCGCGCCGCGCCCACCGGGTGATCGGCGGTGAGACCCTCGCCGGCATCGCGTACCGCACCTACGGCGACGCCGGTTGCTGGCGGGCGATCGCGGAGCTCAACGGCCTCGACGATCCGACCAGGCTGACCCCCGGCGCCCGGCTGCTGCTGCCGGACCGCGCCGACCTCACGCCCGGGCCGGGCCGGCGGGGTGGTCGGTGATGGCGGCGGAGACCTACGGGGCGCTGCCCGTTCTCTATCTCGACTCCGCCAGGGTGCCACCCGCGGTCAGTACCGCGATCCGCCGGGTGGTCATCGACAGCGATCTCGCCGCGCCGGACGCCTGCCGGGTGGTCCTCGACGATCCGGGCCGTCAGCTGCTCACCGTCGGCGGGTTCGACTTCCACAAGACGCTGCGGGTCACCGCGCCGCCGGCAGCCGACCCGACCGGCGCCGCGGCCGAGACGACCCTGTTCGAGGGGCGCGTCTACAGCCTCGGGATCTCCTACGACGAGCTCGGCTCACACACCGTGATCGTCGCGTACGACAGCTCGTACGCGCTGTTCAACGGCGTCCACACCGCGACCTACCACAACGTCACCGACTCCGATCTCGTCTCCATGATCGCCGGGAAGGCCGGGATCGATACCGGGACGATCGCGGCGACCTCCGTCGTGCACGACCATGTCGGGCAGATCAGCGAGACGTACTGGGATTTCCTCACCCGGCGAGCCCGCGAGATCGGCTACGTGCTGCGGGTCCGCGGGAACCGGCTCGAGTTCGACCGGCCGGCCCCGGCCGACGAGGCACCGGGCCCCGGTGGTTTCGACAGCCGGGACCATCTGCAGTTGACCCCGGGTGGTGACCTGGAGGTGTTCACCGCCCGGGTGACCGCGGCCCAGCAGGTCACCGAGGCGGAGGTCCGCGGCTGGGACGACCGGGCCAAGCAGGAGGTGGTGGCGACGGCCCGGGCACGGACGAGTTCGGCACAGCTTCCCGACGAGCCGGCGACGCTCGGCGCGGGGAACGCCAACGCCCGCTTCACCGCCGCGGCAAGGCCGCTGGCGACCCAGGCCGAATGCGACGCGATGGTCGCCGCGCTCGCCGAGCGGATCGCCAGCACCTCGGCGGCCGCGGAGGGGGTGGCCCACGGCGACCCGCGCATCCTCGCCGGTGTGGCGCTCAGCGTCGGGCGCACCGGTGGCCGTTTCGACGGGAAGCTCACGGTCTCGCACGCCGAGCATGTCTTCGACCATTCCGGCTACCGCACCCGTTTCACCGTCGCGGGTGGGCATGATCGTTCGCTGCTCGGCCTGGTCGCCGCGGCGGGCGGCGCACGAGGAGGCAATCCGACGATCCCCGGGGTGGTGCCGGGCATCGTCTCCAACATCAACGATCCGGAGGCGCGGGGCCGGGTCCGGGTCCGCCTGCCCTGGCTGTCCGCCGAGTACGAGACGTACTGGGCGCGGGTCGCGTTCGCCGGCGCCGGCGCGGACCGCGGCCTGCTCATCCCGCCGGAGGTCGACGACGAGGTGCTGGTCGCCTTCGAGCAGGGCGATCCCCGCCGCCCCTTCGTCCTCGCCGGCCTCTACAACGGGGTGGACGCGCCGCCGTTCGAGGGCGGGGTCGACACCGCCACGGGCCTGGCGGTGCGCCGCGGGCTGCGGACCCGCCAGGGCCACGAAATCATGATCAGTGACGCCGACGGTGACGAGCACGTCGAGATCCGCACCCGGGACGGCCGGGTCCGGATCCGTCTCGACCACGACGCCGGTGGGCTGACCATCGAGACGGACTCCGACGTGGAGATCCGGGCCGGGGGAAATCTGCGGATGACCGCCAACGGGGATCTGGAGATCTCCGCGCGTGGCTCGGCATCGCTGTCGGCGGACGGCGGCGTCACGGTGACCAGCAGCGCCGACGTCACGGTGCAGGGCTCCCAGATCAAGTTGAACTGACCTCGCGGGCCACTGACGGCAGGCGAGATGGACGAATCCGAGATCGGCGTGAGGGAGGTGACTCGGTGAGCGCTCCCGTCGTCGTCGCCGGGGACAGGATCACCGGCATGTGCGCGGTCCACCAGATACCGGGGCCCGCCGGTGCCCCGATCCTCTCACCGGCGCCGCTGCCGTTCTCGGCGCCGGTGACCATGGGACTTTCCACCACGGTGTTCGTCGGTGGGCAGCCGGTGGCGCTGGAGTCGTCAACGGGCACGAACCTGCCGCCGCACGTCGGCCTGCATGTCTCCGATCCCTACCTTGTGCCGGCCGCGCAGCAGGGCCGGGTGCTCTCCGGCAGCGGCACCGTCCGCGTCGAGGGGCGCGGCGTGGCCTACTCGGGCTGCCCGGTCACCCAGTGCGCGCAGATGACGGCCATGATCGTCGGTTCGGGCACGACGGTGCTGGTGGGGCCATGACGGTGCAGCCGGTGGGCCCCGCGGCGGGTGGCTTCCTCGGAGCCGGGTGGCGCTGGCCGGTGGCAGTCGACGCGGCCGGCGCGTTCGCGATGACGACGGGCGCCGCCGAGGTGGAGCAGGCCATGTACCTGATCCTCAGCACCACACCGGGAGAACGGCCGATGCGCCCGGAGTTCGGATGCCCGCTCGCCGACCACGTGTTCGCGCCGGCCGACGCGAACACGGCCGGTCTGATCGCCTACGAGGTGCAGCGCTCGCTCACCCGGTGGGAGCCGCGGGTCGAGGTCCTCGAGGTCGTGGTCACGCCGGACGTCGCCGCGTCGACGCTGTGGATCGACATCGCCTACCGGATCCGCGACGACTACGACCGGCGCAACCTCGTCGTCCCGTTCTACGTGATCCCCGACGACGAGACTGAGGCCCTCCGATGACCCTGCCGGCACCGAATCTCGACGACCGCACCTTCCAGCAGCTCGTCGACGACGCCAAGCGCTTCATCGCCGATCGCTGCCCGACGTGGACGAACCACAACGTCAGCGATCCGGGCATCACCCTCGTCGAGACCTTCGCCTGGATGACCGACCTGATGCTGTACCGACTCAACCGGGTCCCCGAGCGCAACTACCTGCGCTTCCTCGACCTCGTCGGGGTCCGGTTGTTCCCGCCGGTCGCCGCGCGGGCCGAGGTGTCGTTCCGGCTGTCCGCGCCGCAGGACGCCACGGTGCGCATCCCGAAGGGGACGGTCGTCTCCACCCGGCGTACCGCCACCGAGCCGGCCATCGAGTTCACCACGATGGCCGACCTCGACGTGGTGCCCGCCCGCTCGGTACGGGTCGGGTCCGTCATCGACGGCCAGACGTGGCGTGACCACACCGAGGAGCTCGGCCTGGGCACCGGGTTCGCCTGTTTCGACCAGCACCCGAAGCCGGGCGACGCGCTGTACATCGGCTTCGACCGGCCGGCCCCGTCGCTGATCGTCCTGCTGCGTTTCGCCTGCACGGTCAGCGGGCACGGCATCGACCCGGACAACCCGCCGCTGCGCTGGGAGGCCTGGGACGGCGAGCGGTGGCGTCGATGCCCGCAGGAACAGGACACCACCAACGGCCTGAACACCTCCGGTGTGATCGAACTCCATCTGCCCCGCGGCCATGCCGTCCGGGACATCGGCGGGCGGTCCGCGGCCTGGGTGCGCTGCCGGGTCGTCGAGCGCCGGGGCGTGCGCGGCTACCGGGATTCACCGAAGATCGTGTCGGTGACCGGTGTGGCCGTCGGCGGAGATGTCGACGCCGTGCACGGGGCGCAGGTGCCCGGTGAGGTCCTCGGGCACGCCGAAGGGGTGGCCGGGCAGGCGTTCACCCTCAGCCAGGCGCCGGTGCCGACGACCTCGGATCCGATCGTCGTCGAGGTCGGTGCCGCCCGGCGGGCCCCGGGCGATGCTCCCGAGGCGCTGCCCGAGCCTGCCCCGGAGCTCGAATGGACGGTGTGGGAAGCCGTCGAGTCGTTCGCGGCCAGCGGCCCCGCCGACCGCCACGTCACCGTGGATCCGACTTCCGGGGAGATCCGCTTCGGGCCGCTGGTCCGGCTGGCCGACGGCACGGTGCGCACGTTCGGCGCGGTGCCGGCGAAGGGCGCCACCGTGCGGGTTCGTCCCTACCAGACCGGCGGCGGGCGCGACGGCAACGTGGTGGCCCGGTCGCTCAACACCCTGCGCACCTCCATCCCCTACGTGGCGGCGGTCTACAACCGGGAGCCGGCCACCGGCGGCCAGGACGGGGAGACCGTGGAGGAGGCCAGGGTTCGCGGCCCACTGACACTGCGCCACCGCGACCGCGCGGTGACCACGGAGGACTACGAGATCCTCGCCCGCCAGGCCGCGCCGGAGATCGCCCGGGCGCGCTGCGTCGTCGACGAGTCCGGCGAGAACGCGGGTGTGGTGCGCGTGCTGCTCGTCCCGCGGGTCGCCGACGTCGCCGCCGACGGCCAGCTCGACCCCACCGGGCTCCTCGTCTCGGACCGCACCGGTGAGGCGGTGCGCCGCTACCTCGACGCCCGCCGGGTCATCGGGGTGCGCCTCGTCGTGGAACCCCCGATCTACCTGGGCTTCACCGTCGCTGCCCGGGTGCGGGCCACCGCCACGGCGGCCCCCGAGCAGGTGCGCGACGAGGCGCTTCGCCTGCTGCACCGGCGCCTGCACCCGGTCACCGGAGGGCCGGACGGCACCGGGTGGCCCTTCGGCCGGGCGGTCACCATCGGCGACATCCACGGTGTGCTCCAGGCGGTGCCCGGTGTCGCCTACCTGGAGGAGGTCCGGCTCTACCGGGCCAATCCGATCGCCCGGGCCAACTCGCCGGCCGCGGAGCAGCGGCCCGTCCGCACAGAGCGGATCGATGTGCCGGCGAACGGCCTGGTGATCGGTTTCGAGCATCAGGTGGATGTCATCCGATGAGGCAGGCCGCCGATCTGCCGACGCCGTTCCCGCTGGCCCGCGGAGTGCCGGGAGTGCTGCTCGACGCCGGTGCGCTCGGGGACCTGCTCGCCGCGTTCGACCAGGTGCTCGCACCGGCACTGGCCACGATCGACAACATCGACGCCTACCTCGACCCGGATCTGACCCCGGCGGACTTCCTCGGCTGGCTTGCCGGCTGGCTCGGCATCGCGGTGGACGACCGGTGGCCAGCGGAGCACGTCCGAAGGGTGCTGCGGCACACCCCGGAGCTGCTGCGTTGGCGGGGCACCGTGCGCGGGGTGCTCGCCGCCGTCAGGGTGCTGGCCGAGGTGGAGGCCGAGGTCATCGACAGCGGAGGGACGCAGTGGTCGCCGCGTCCGTACGGGATCCCGCCGGGCAGCCGGGCGCCGCTGCTGCGGGTGCGGGTGCCGCGCGACGCCGACCTGCGCGCGGTGGAGGCGGCGGTGCGCGGTGCGAAACCCGCGCACGTCCCGCACCGGATCGAGACAGGCTGACGCCGCTGGTCACCGACCGTCGCCGCCGCCGGGCCCGTCTCCGGGCCCGTCGCTGACCCCCAGCTCGGCGAGCATCGAGCGGTAGCGGACCTCGGCCAGTGCGGCCGCGGCCGGTTGCCCGTTTGCGCGCAGGGCGAGTGCCAGCACCTGCCAGAGCCCGTCCCGGTACCGGTCGACGTCGAGCCCGCGCTCGGCGAGCCGAGCGGCCTCCGCGTGCCGACCGGCCTCGGTGAGAAGACGGCTGACCCGCTCGCAGGCGGTGGCGAGCACGACGCGAAGGCGTTCTCGCTCGGTCAGCAACCAGTCCGTCGGCCGGCCGGCGGGGAGCAGCTCACCGCCGTGGCGCTCGATCGCCGTCATCAGGTGGTCGGCCTCGGTTTCGCGGTCGCCGCGTTGGCGGGCCTCGTCCGCCGCGGTGAGCAACTGCCCGAACCGGAGAAGATCGTGGTCGGCGTGGTCGGTGACGACCAGCAGGTACCCCTGGCCCGCGCGGCGCAGCAGCCGGCGCTGTTCCCGCGGTACGTCCGGCTCCAGCAGGCCGCGTAGCGCACTGATGGCCACCTGCAGACTGTGGTTGGCCCGGCTGGGTGATGCGTCCGGCCAGATCAGCTCGGTGAGCCGGTCCCGGGATACGGCACGGTCCGCGTGGACCGCGAGGATGTGGAGAAGCTCGAGGTTGCGTGGCTGCACCCCGTCGAGGCTGATCGCCGTGCCACCGCGGCTGATCTCGAAGCCGCCCAGGCAACGGATGGTCAGCCGGCCGGAGGCCGCGGTCCGCGGGTTCGGCGGCCCGGGCTCGACCGCGGCGCGCTGGCCCGCGGCTGGCTGCTCGGCGGCTGGCTGGTTTCTGGCCGGCCGGTCGGCGGTCGTGTTCGTCGCGGGTGTTGGCGGGCCGACGGCCGGGCGCACGACGTCGGTGGGGGTGCCCCCGTGCTCGTCGTGCGCCCCGGTGAGCCGGCGGAGCAGGGGGCCGATACCGGCGTCGGCCGCGATCCGGGCGGCCATCTCGTCCGCGGAGGCGTGACCGGGCCCGTCGGGCAGGTGACCGGCGCCGCGCGATGGTGCGCTGCCGGCCAGCGCGAGCGCGTACGGAGCTGGGCCGATGCGGGCCGCCGCCCGCACGGTCCGCGCCGTCTCCCGTTCGGGCAGCGCTGTTCCGGTGTGGCGTCCCGCGATCAGTCGCAGGACGCGGGCCCAGGTGGCCAGTGCCGGCGCGGAGAGCTCGTCGAAGTCCCGCGCGGCGGTCTCCAACGTCGCCGCCGCCTGCTGGGCGGCCCACGATCCGGTCGGCCTGGCGCGCATGCGGGCCTGCGCCGTTTCGCCGAGCCCGCCGATGGCCGGGTGGCGCACCGAGGCCGCCAGGGCGAGGGCGGCGAGGGCCTGCTCGCTCGCCGCGTCGGCCCCGTCGCCAGCGCTGGGAGGCGCGGTCAGCGTGACGAGCGCGCCGATCAGGCGGAGTATCGCTGAACCCCACTGGTCATCGGCGACCTCGGCGGCGTTGAGCAGGTGCAGGACGCGGCGGTGCCCGGTAGGCAGGCGCATCGCCCGGATACCGGTCGCGACCCGCAGGAAGGCCGGATAGCCGAGCCGCTCGGCGGCTGCCATCGCCGCGTCGACGACGTCGTCCGGCGTCCTGTCTCCGCGGTCGTCCGGCAGGACTTGTTCGTCCGCCATGAGCATGGCGCAGGCGGCGCTGCCGATCGCGGCGACAGCCTCGACGACCGGGCCTCCACCGGCTCCCCCAGCTCCACCTGCTCCGTCGGCTCCGTCGGTGATCAGGTCGAACCGGCGGCGTGCCAGCGGGATCCGGCCGCCGACGAAGGCGGCGATCCCACTGGCGAGCAGGGCCTGCGGGCTGTCGGTCGGACGGTCGATGTGGGCGCCGGGATCCTCCAGCACCTTCCGGATCATCCCGCTCCAGCTCGTCGTCCGCCGCAGCGCCGGATGGCGCCAGTCGTCGAGGCCGGCCTGCTCCCGGGCAACCCAGACGGGGGCCTGCGGGCCGAAGGCGGCGACGGCGCCCCGGTAGGCGTCGGCCGCGGCGTTCAGTGATCCGTTCGCGGTCAGCCGGCGTGCCACCGCGAGCAGCACCCACGGGTCGGAGTCCCGAATCGACGGCGGAAGCAGCTCGAACCAGTCGGCCGGATCCTCCGCCAGCCGTTCGCCGCCCTGCTCGAGCAGCCGCCGCACCTGTTTCCAGTCGCCGCATCGGCAGTAGCACAGCACTGCCTCGCTCAAAGCTCCGTCACGTTCACACAGGGTGGCCGCCGTGCGGTGTATCTCGTTCGCGCCGGCCTCGCCGAGCTCGTCGACGAGCTGGGCGAGCAGGTGCATCCGCAGGACCTCGTGGTAGCGATAGCTGATCCCGTCATCGTCGACGACGGTGAAAAGCCCGCGGCGTTCCAGGCCGGCGAGCTGGGCGTCGCTGCCCGTGCGGCCGAGCAGGTCATCGCAGCGCCGGTCGGTGAGCCGGTCGAAGACACAGGTCCGGATGAGGAAGTCCCGCTCCTCCGGGCGGACCGTGTCCAGGACGTGGGTGGTCAGGTACTCCCGGACGACTCTGGCCTTGGCCAGCCCGGAGAGGATCCGGGCCCGCTCACGCTGCGGGCGCCCCGACGTGGCCAGGTGAAACAGCTGCAGCCCGGCGGCCCAGCCGGACGTGCTGCGGGTGAGCGCGGCGACCTCGTCGGGACGAAGCCGGACCCCATGGCAGTCCCGGAACAGCTCCTCGACCTCCCAGACGCGGAACCGCAGCGCGTCCGCGTCCAGCTCCAGGATCCGCCCGGCAAGCCGGAGCCGGTGCAGGTCGAGATCGGGACGCCACCGGGCGGAGACGAGCACCCGCACGTGGGACGGCAGGTAGTCGAGGAAGGTCTGCGCCGCGGCCTCGGCCGGCTGGCCCTGAACCGTGTGCAGGTCGTCGAGAACGATCAGCAGATCGCTCCGCAGCCGCTGTTCGAGATCAGTGATCGCCATCTCGATGTCGGTCCAGGGCCGCTCGGTGGCCTGGCCGGCGCGGGTCGTGCCCTCCGCCGACGACGCCCACGTCGCCGGGGTGCGCTGCGCCGCCGGAGCGTGCTGTGCCGCCGGGGAGGCCTGTGACGCTGCCGGCTGGCTCGCGTTCCTGACGGCTGCCTGGAGATGGGCGAGAAACGCACCGCTGGTGCCGATCCGATCATCGAGTGTCAGCCAGGCGGTGGGATGGCGCAGGTGCTGGGCGATCTCGGCCAGGAGTGTGGACTTCCCCGCTCCGGCCGGAGCGACCACGAGGCCGACGCGGTAGGCCGGCGAGCCGGCGAACTCCCTGGTCAGGCGTTCCCGGCGCATTCTCGCGGCCGGCGGTGGACGAAATCGTGCCGGGATGACCCGCGGCGGCGCGCTCTCAGCCGTCACAGCGCCCTCCGACGTTGGCCGGGCCTGAACATCGGCCAGCCGTACCTGCACACGCCCATGCTGCGACGCATCGCCCCCCGCGTTCCTTCAGGCCGACGCTTTCCGCGCCCATACGCCGGCCTGACGCCATTGTCTGCACCGGCGTCCGCGCCGGCCGAGACATCGCTACTATTGCAGTGCTGGTGGTCGCCAGGTGGTCCCTTTCCGTGGATGCGACGTTGCAGGCCGGGTGGGCCGGCCGGCGGGTGATTCTTCGGTGGTTTGCCAGAAGCGGATAAGCAAACCTGTCGAGGCGGCGGACCAGACAGATCATCCGAGGTCGGTGCGGTGTCGAGGGAGCCCGGGTCGGGGGAGCTGTCCGGGTGGGGTGCCGGGCACCGGTGTGGGAAACTTGCTCGTACGCAAGGGTGCTGGTGGTGGATGACGGTTCGGTGAGACCGCGGCACCCCGAGGCCGCGGCCACCAACTCGCACCTTTCGTTCGAACAGTTCGAGAAACACGGTGCTCCTGGTGGCGCAGCGCTGCGCCATCCCGCCCGACATGGTTCCTGGCCGGCGAGGCGTGGACTTCGTCCAATCCCGGCATCCTGGAACAACGCACTATTTCGGATGGATGGTCGGTGCGTGCGGTATACCGTTGCCGATACAAGGTGCGGCCGCCGTCCGGAATGCGCTGTGACGCCGCGCGCACCACTCGTGATTACGGGGGAGATGCCGGATGGGGGCCGACGTCACGGCGAGTGGTCCGCGGGGGGACGACAATGACCGACTTTCGGCGTTGTTCGCTTCCTACCCGGCGGAGGAAGCGGAGGTTGCGCAGGGCTGCGCGGATCCCGGTTCGGAACCGGGCCTCGTGCCTGCGTCCGCTGATTCGCCCCCTGTCCGAACCGCGGCGGGTGGGTCGAGCACTGCGGGCGGGTCGAGCACGGTGGGCGGGCCAACCTGGTCACATCGGCCGGACGGGTCGCCGCAGGAGCGGAACCCCGGAGACCGGCCGTCGGCGCCGTCCCCCGCGCGCTCTCCGAACCGCGCCGGACCGCAGCCAGAGCCGCTGCCGCAGCCGCAGCCGCAGTCGCAGCCGCGGCCGCGGCCGTGCAGCGGACCTCGGTGCCAGCCGTTGTCGGGCGCCCTGCTGGTGGCGCCCGGCACTGGGCGAGCGGTTCGGATCCCGGCCCGCGCCGAGGAACCCGTGCACGCCGTGGTGGCCGGTGCGGTCACCACCTGGCCGCCACCGGAGTCGCAGCTGGCGCTGCGAGGGGATGACGGCCGCGAATACCGGTTCGCCGGGGTCCGTGCGCTGGTCGCGAGCGGTTCCCGGGTCCGCGTCGGGCAGGTGGTCGCGGTGGTGGCAGGTCACAGCGGTGGCGGGCCGTCGAGGCCAGCGGTCCTCGAGGTCGAGGTCACCGGGGCGGACGGCCGTCCGCTGGACGGGTACGGCCTGTTCGCCGGCCTGGCCGACCCGGCGGCGTACGTCGACCTGACGGAGGGCACCGATCCCGAGCTCGTCGCCGTTGACCGACACGACGACCTGCTCTCCGGGTACCGGGGTGCGGTCGGCGGCTGGGGTGTCCTTCGGTGACCACCTGTGCGCACTGCCATCGGGGGAACGACAGCGCGGCCGAGTTCTGCGCCGGGTGCGGTCGGATTCTCTGGTCCGCGCGGGGCGAGGGCTCCCAGCCGCGGGCCGACAGTCCGGGTGCGGTGCGCCTGGCCGGGCGCGCCGCCCGGTCAGGCGAGGGCGGTGGTCCCGCAAATCCGGCGGATGCCGCGAATGCGCGGCATCCTCGGGGGGAGCCGCCGCCCGCCCCCGCCCCGGCTCCTGGTCCTGCTCCGCGCAACCTCCAGCGAGACGGCGGGTGGGCGGGCACCGGGTCCGCTTACGAGGTGAGGCCGGGGCCGGGGCCGGAGACCACAATGTCATCACCTCCGGCCGGCCCCGGCGCCAGTCAGCAGGATCGGTCCCCCTGCCTGCCGGGCGCGCCGGCAGGGGCCTCGCGCACACCGCAGGGGCGTATCCGGATCGGTCGGGGCACACGTCCCGACGGCCTGACACCCATCCCCATCACCCAGCTCCTCGGCACCGACGCCACCGGTGGATCGTCCCTGCACGGGAGTCGTGGTGGGCATCCCGGCGAGGAGACGTCCTCCGCGACGTCCTCCCAGGAGCTGGCCGCCCCACGCGTGCTCCCGAGCGGTTCCGGCCTGGCCGACGCGCCGGTGCGCTGCCACTGCGGGCGAGAGAGCCCGCCGCAGAGCCGCTTCTGCCGCTGCGGCCAGATGCTGGCTCCCGCACAGTCCGACCTGCGGCCGGACGACCCACGGCCCGCCGCCGCGCCCGTCCCGTCACGGGGGCTGGGCTCGAGCCTCGAACGGGCCGGCGAGCGGCGCAGGTTCGACCGGGAGATGCGCCGCGCCGCGACCGGGCGGTCCGGCTACAGCCGACCGCTCGCGCTACGGGTCGTTGCCTTCCGGACGACGCTGGTGGTCGTGCTCATGGTGGTGGCGCTGGCGTCGGCCAGCACCACCACCCGGAGCTGGGCCGCTGACCGGCTCTCGACGGTGCTGCCGGGTTCCTACCGCGAGATCGATGAGTTCGCCTCGGTGCGCGTCGATCCGGAGATGGACGAGCGACCCGGCTACCTGGCTCAACGCGCCGTGGACGGATCCCGCAACCGGGCCTGGATGACGGCCTGGAACCCCACCGCCGAGATCGGTGAGAGCTGCCCGAAGACCGCCGGCCGGAGCGCGACCCTCGTGCTGCGATTCCCCAGCGCGGTTCGTGTCGATCGGGTCTCGATACGGGCCGGCCTGCCCAGGAACGATCCGGAGGCACCGGTCCAGGCACAGCCGAAACAGATCGGGATCCAACTCGACGACCAGTGCTGGACGAAGGATCTCAGCGACAGCGGTGAACCGCAGGTGCTGAAGGGCGTGGCCGGCCGGGATGTCCGCATCGCTCGGGTGTGGATCGTCGACACCTTCGACCATTCGAACGGCTCGGGTACCTTCGTCGCGATCAGCGAGATCGACTTCTCGACCGGCGGATGACACCGGAACGGCCCCGGCCCCGGCCGGGGCCGGGCCCGGCTCAGACCGGGAGCAGCCGCACCGAGACCTCGCGGGCGCCGTGCTCCACGACCGCCCGCGCACCGTCGGCAAGCACTGTCACCTGGGCGAACCGGCCGCGCACCGACGCAGCGGTGAGTACCGGCACCGAGCCTCGCGGCAGCGAACGAACCGCCGGATCCAGCCGGATCGTCAACGTCGCCGCGCCGCCGAGCCGAACCGCCCGCTCGACCCGCAGCGCCGCCTCCCGCCCGGCTCCCGCGGCTCCCACCGTCACCTCCAGCGCGCCGCCGGTCTGCGTGAAGTCGCCCCTGACCTGCACCGTCTTCGTGGCTTCGACCCGCAGTACACCGCCATCCACCCGGACGTCGCCGCGGCCGAGCGCCGCGGCCGAACCGGCGGTGAGGGCGCCGGCCCGAACCGTGGTGGTGCCGGTGAAGCTGTTCGCGCCGGTCAGCGCGAGCGTGCCGCTACCGGTCTTGACCAGCCCGCCGCGCCCGCCGATGTCGTTGCGCCAGGTGTCGTGGGCGTGGAAGCCACCGAGGGAGGCGTCCAGGTCGGCGGACACGTCACCGTCGAAGGCGCCGTAGCCGTCGGCGGCGGTGAACAGGTCGAGCCGGCCCCACTGTTCGGTGCCGTCCAGCAGCGGGTAGCCGCCGGGGAGCGCGGTGCTGCGCAGCACCGCGCGGCGCTGGTCCGCGCTCAGGTATGGCAGCCGGGTCTCCAGCAGCACCTCGGCGCCCTTCGGGACGACCAGCGGCCGGTCCGGCCCGCCGCGGCGCAGCATGTACGTGTAGAACGGGGCGATCCTGCGGGCGTTGGCCTCCCGGCTCGCGTAGGCATCGGTGCCGGTGCCGGTGCCGGTGCCGGTGCCGGTGCCGGTGCCGGGCGCCGCCGCGTGCGCGTAGGTGAACAGGGTGTCGGCGGTCGTGCCGGTCCGTCCGGTGAAGTACTGCGTGGCCTGGGCTCGTGCGGCCACCTTGAGCGCCGCGTTGGCCGGGTCGCCGAGCGTCGCCGCGGCGAGTGCGGTCGCCAGGATCCGCCCGCCGATCACGTCGACGGGGGAGTGCATACCGGCGAGGATCCGGGTGTTGCTCAGCTCGTACGCCCGGGCCACCAGCTCCTGGAACCGCTCGGGCACGGCGTAGGCGAGGGCGAGCGCGGCCAGGTGGAAGGCGTTCGTGTGCCCACTGGGGAAACCGCCGTCCTCGGCGGGCACCGTGGAACGCTGGCGCAACAGCTGCGCGGCGACCGTCACCTCCGAGCGGTACACCGGGAATCCCAGGTCATCGACGGCGCCGGTGTCGACGACCTCGCTGCGCTCGGTCATCCGCCACGGGCGCGGGTACAGGTAGCTGAACTTGCTCGGATTACTGGACGCGAACGGTCCGCGCACCGTGTTCACAAGGGTGACGACGTTGCCCAGCGCGGAGCTCACCGAACCGGCCCCGATCGCCGAACCGGCCGGCGCGCCCGCGGGGACGGCGTCGTCGATCTTCGCGGGTGGGGTGCCGTCCGGCGCAGAGGTGATGCTGGTGACGGCCAGCGCCCCCTCCTTGTACAGCGCGGCCAGCGGGCCGAGCGCGGCGATCACGGCGTAGCTCTGGTGCTGCCGGTCGTAGATGAACGCGTCGCGGGCCTGCGCGTCGGTGCGCCGGCGGGTCACCTCGGCGGTGTAGCGCATGTTCTCGCGCAGGACGTCCGGCCGCAGCGGGCTGCCGGTGTTCCAGGCCGTCCCGGTCTGCCACAGCTTCGCCATCCCGTCGAGGATCCGCACGGCCGCGTTGCCCGCCGCGGTCAGGTCCGCGGTCGTGTTCGTCCGGTAGGCGTCGACGAACGCGGCGGCCGCGCTCCCACCGGCTGTGCCTTCGGCGGCGGCGGTCGTGGTGGAGGCGGCCGCGGCGGTGCCGGCGGATGCCGTGAGCCAGGCCGGTGCCATCAGCGTTCCGAGGGCGGCCGCCGCGGATCCGCGCAGAACGCTCCGCCGGTCGAGTGCCCGCAGGCCGTCCGCTGCCACCCTGCCCGCCGCCACCCTGCCCGCCGCCGCTGCGTCGTGCTTTTCCTCGTGCATGAAAGAAGCGCTCCACCGGCCGGTTCGGAGAAGGGGACGCGCCGCCGGCCCCGTGCTCGCCCCATCCGCAGCTGGCAGTATGCAGATGATCTGCGACGGCGGCTGGAACGAAACGTTGTTGCGACATGAACGGAAGCCGTCACTGTTTCGGTTCCCCGTGAGGACCGGGGATTCTGGTGGGCAGTGACCGGTGCACCCGCTCGACTATCGATGACTTTCGCTAATCGCCGCTTTCACCGAAAGCGGCGACGGTAGAGTCCGCTGGCGACAGTTCGTGTTGTGCCGGGAGTAGCCGGGCTCGGTGAAGCCGGTGAAATCGGCGAGGGGGTGCGGCCGTGGACCTTCCGGCGGGGGGCGGGCCCGTCGACTTCCAGGTTCACCGGTCCCGGCTCGGCGTCGAGGGCGGCCGGGCCGCGTTCGAGCGGATGGTGACCTCACTCGTCGACCGCCTGCACGGCCCGGCGCACGGCGTCGCCCCGATCCAGGGCGACCGGGGCGTCGATGTCTTCCTCGGCGATCTCACCAGCCAGGTCCGGATCTGGCAGGTCCGCTACGTCATCGACCGCCTGGCCGCCGACCAGCTGCGCAACGTCGAGCACTCCTTCGCACGGGCCTGCCGGGCGGCGCGCGAGAACGGCTACGGGATCGAAAGCTGGGTGCTGTGCGTCCCGGTGAGCCTTCCGCCGGAAGCCCGCCGGCGTTGGACGGCCTGGCGCGACGGCCGCCAGCGGGAGACGAACATCGCCATCGAGCTGTGGGACGAGACGCGCCTGCGCTCCCTGCTGATGCGTCCCGACACCGACGACATCCGCCGTGCGTACTACGACGACGACGTCCAGGCCGAGCGGCGGACGTCAACTGGCGAGCGGCAGCCGGCGACCGGCGAGACACAGCCGGCGACCGGCGAGGTACGGCCCGTGGCCGGTACCGGCGAGGGGTGGCCGTCGACCGGTGGGAGGCGGCTCCCGACCGGGCAGCCGCGGTTGCGTGCCCGCCACGACGACGAGGCGCTCGACGCGACTGATCCGGCGGCCGGTCGCTGGTACGGGGGAGCGGAGGTCCGCCTCGGCCACGCCTGCTATCTCCTGCATGATCCGGTCACCGAGACCGTCGCGCCGGACCGGTCCTGGGCGCAGTACGACGCCGACGCCCGAGAGCTGGTGCCGACGGCCCGGCCGGTGCGGATCAGGCACCTGCAGGTACATCGCCCGACAGCGGAAGCCGAGGCCCGCCGCAACGGCCTACGTGCCCAGGCCGACCTGCTGGACCAGTTCGCCGGCGCGGCCGGTCTGCCACGCACGCTCACCCGGCACGGCCTGGCCGGCAACGGTGACGACAGCGGCAGCGGCAGCGGCAGCGACAACGGCGAGGGCAGCGGCCCCGGCCCCGGCCCCGGCCCCGGGCGGGGGCAGGAACACGAGTACGAACAGGAGCACAGGTACCGGCAGGCGCTCACCCGGTGCGACACGGCGACGCTGGTGCTGTCGGCGCCGACCGGCCGGTCCTGGCGCGACGTCCACACCCCCGGGTCAAGCCTCTCCCGCCTCTCCCGTTCCGCGGTCTCCCGCGGCGGCCCGGCCCGTACCCGTCCCGTCCCAGGCGGGTTCGGTGTGCGCGGATTCGGCGCGGGCGGGCCGGTCGGCGGGCTGGACCGCATCGCCGCCGCGGGGGCGCTCGCCGCGGCGGCCGAACTCTGCCTCGTCCTGCAGACACTGCACCAGCAGGGGCAGGCGCACCGCTGCCTGACCCTCGACGCGATCGTCATCACCGCCCCGGGCCGCGGCCGGCGGGCCGTCGCGCTGCGCGATCTCGGCCTGCTCGGCCTGACCGAGGTCCCCGGCGAGGGCGGCCCCTGGCAGGCACCCGAGCAACGTCACCAGGGGCTCGGCCGCTGGCACCATTCCGTGCCGGCGGGCGGCAGCCTGGCCCCGCGTCCCATCCGGGGCCTGGGGGCTCGTCCCGGGCCACCGGCGGACGTCCACCAGGTCGCGGCGCTGGTCCGGGAGACTCTCGGTGGGCTCGCATCCGCGCCGGACGTGCCGCTGCCGGGCCATTCGGCCGAGTTCAACGATCTGCTGGCGCGCGCCCTGCACCCGGACCCGGCCCGGCGCCCACCCGTCGGCGCTCTCGCCGTCGGCCTGCGCGCCGAGCGCCAGCGACTCTCCCTCGGGGGACGTCCGTGACGTCGTCCCGCCGCCTGTTCGTGATGCCTGACATGGGTGATACCTGACAAGCACGATGCCTGAGAGACACGATGCCTGACATGGGCGACTTCTGGTCAGCCGTCAAGAATGCCCGGGGCAGGTGATACGGGTGACCCTCCGTTCAGGTGCCCCTGCGGCGGTGAACTTCGGTCGGTTCGCGAATTGGGCTACTCCCGCCGCCCCTTTTCCGTTCCGGAGATCATTACAAGGGCCCATGCCGGCGGCGCATCACTCTCCCGGTCGAGGTGGCTTCGTCCGGTAACCCCTTTTCTGGTGCCGCGGTGGGGTCAACCGGCATTCCCCCGGGTGCTCGCTCGTTCCCCTGAGGAGAGCACGGACGGCTGCCGGCTGGGGCCGTCTCGTCCACGGAGGGATGTTTCGACAAATGGGGCAACCGGTGCAGGTGCAGGTGCCGGGGATGGCAGACAGGCACGAGTCCGTGCCGACCCTGGGCGCGGCGCTGGATGACGCGGGCAGGTGCCGCGGTGGCCGATCGCTGTCGCCGCTGGAGGCATCCCTGGAACTGCTCGACTTCACCGACGGGCTCAGCACGGCACTGACCGTGGAGGACGTTGCCCGGGTCGCCTTCCAGACAGTCACCCGCCTCGGTGTCACCTTCGCCGGCATGGTGCTGTTCGAGGAGGACGGCGACCTCGGCCCACGCGGCGGCCCGCCGGGCGCGCCGCTGCGGACGAGGGTCATCACCTGGCCCCGCCCACCCGCCGTCGACCGTGCCTGGGCCGCTCCGGGCAGCTGGGGCCCCGCCGTCGCGACCCAGGTCATGCAGACCGGCCGCGCCCGCTTCGACGCCTCGGCGGCACGCTACCTGCGCGACTTTCCCGACCGTGCCGAGGTCTTCGCCGAGCTCGGCATCGAGGCCTGCGCCAGCCTCCCGGTCGTCGCCGACGGCGGCGACGGCCCGCTCGGGGTGCTGCTGCTCGCCTGGCCCGAGCCCAGGCGGTTCGGGCCGGACTGCCAGGCCTTCCTCCACGCGATGGCCTCCGCCTACGGGCGGGCGATCGGGCGTGCCCGTCGCTACGAACGCCAGATGTGCACCGTGGAGACCCTGCAGCGCGCCATCCTGCCGCAGCAGCTGCCGGTCGTGCCCGGCGTCCAGCTCACCGCCCGCTACCTGCCCGCCGGCCGCGACGTCGGCCTCGGCGGCGACTGGTACGACGCGACCGTCCTGCCCGACGGGACGCTGGCCCTCGCCGTCGGCGACGTCGGCGGCCACGGGCTGCGCGCCACAGCGCTCATGGCGGAGCTCAGCCACTCGGCCCGGGCCTACGCGCTGCACGGCCTGTCGCCCGCGGCGATCACCACCCAGCTGTCGGCCAACCTGGCCAGCTCCGGCAGCGAGATCCTGGCCACCGCGGTGATCGCCCAGCTCGATCCGGCCACCGGGCGTTTCAGCTGGTCGTGCGCGGGCCATCCACCGCCGCTGCACCTCGCGGGGGAGGGCGGCCGCCCGCGCTACCTGTCCGAGGTCCACGGCCCGATGCTCGGCGTGCTGTCCGACCACCGGTACGGGCAGAGCGGGCTGCGGCTGACCGGCCCGGGCCTGCTGCTGTACACCGACGGGCTCGTCGAGCGCCGTGACGTCTCCATCTCCCAGCGCCTCGAGGCCTTGGCCGCGAGCGCCACCCGGGTGGCCGGACGAGACTCGTCGGGACGGGCGCCGTCGGGTCGAAAGCCGTCGGGACGGGTGCCGTCCGAGCGGGTGCTCGATCGGGCGGACATCGCCGCTGCCGCCGCCAGCACCGACCTCGACCAGCTGTGCGACGCGCTGCTGGCCGAGATCGCCGGGCCGGGCGAGCGAGAGGACGACGTCTGCGTCCTCGGCGTCACCCTGATCTGAGCCCGAAGGCGCGCAAACCGCCGGTATATCCCCAGGCGGGTGAGACTCAGCTGGTCCGCCGGTGATGTCGCGCTCTGGGACAACCGCGTTCTGCTGCACTACGGAGTCCGTGACTACGGCGACTCCCCGCGGGAGCTGGAACGTGTGCTCGTCGCCGCGCGGCCGCAGGACTTCATCGAGGAACTGATCTGAGGAACTGATCCGAGGAACTGCGCTGAGGGCAGGGCACCGGCCGGAGTCCGGTGGCCGACAGGCCTTCACGCCTTGCAGGCCTGGGACGTCCCGCGTGACACTCCCTGTGAGCTCACGATTCGGTTGTGACCATCACGGTCCGGCACGGCGGAGGTTGCTGATGTTCGGTCATCGCAGGTCCGCGAGCGACAGAGCCGCCGACCCGGGCCCGCCGGCCGCGCCGCCCATGCCCGGCCCCGGCCCCTACGACGAGGCCGACGCACCGGACCTCGGCCTGCCCGAGTGGGACTGGCCGCCGCTGGTCGACTACGGCGCGCTGCGCGTCGCCGTGCCGGATGCCGTGACGGCCGAGATCCAGCCGGCCCCCGGCAGGCCCGACGTCCAGGAACTCGTCCTGCGGGCCGATCGGCTGACGATTCGGCTGGCCGCCTTCGCCGCTCCGAAGAGCCGCGGCACCTGGGACGGATTCCGCGCCGACCTGGCCGCCGCGACTGCCGAGACCGACGCGCCCAGCGCAGCTGACGTGCCCAGCGCAGCCGACGTGCCCAGCACTGCCGTACCCGCCTGCGCCACCCCGGTCGGCACGCCGACCGTCACCTCCGGCCGGTATGGGCCGGAGTTCAGCAGCGGCGGCAGCAGGCTGATCGGGATCTCAGGCCCGCGCTGGTACCTGCGGATCGTCATCACCCCGGCCGGGGAGGGCGAGGCCGCGGACGCCGGTACCTCGCTGCCCGTTCTGGACGTGATCCTGCGCGGCACGGTGGTCGTGCGCGGAACGGGCGCCATGCCGGCCGGAGCAGCCCTCCCACTGGGCCACCGTCAGCCCGCCGGCGCGCACCGCGTCGCGGTGTCCGATCTGTGGACGGACGAGCCGACCACGGCCGGCACCGGCACCCTCGAACGCCGGCGCGACGTCTACGAGTCCACCGGTGCCTTCACCGGCTCCCTGAGCCGCAACCTCTCCACCTGGGGCTGACCTTGCCGCCTGCGGCTCCACCTGTGGCTCGCGTCCGCACCTGAGGCTCGCGTCCGCACCTGAGGCTGGCGTCCGCGGTGCCCGGCTCGGCCCGGGCCCGCCGGATCAGGGTTCTCGATGTCTCTGCCGGGCCGCCTGGCCGTGCCGCGGCCGGCTGTCGGTCGAAATCCGCTTCAGGACGTCGATGACCGAAACCCCCGCCTCGACGTACCAGCTGCCGACCACCGCGCCGCCGATCATCACCACACCGAACCCGATCAGCCAGGACAGGATGGTGAACACGACACCGATCGGCCCGTAGGTGCTTTCGTTCGACACGATCGTCGCCGAGAACGTCAGCCGGCTGAACCCGCCCAGCCCGGTCAGCCCGATCGTCGTGAAGAAGGCCACCGGCCAGGCCGAGCGCCAGCTCAGCCGGCCCATCGTGAGCACCCGGGCACCCGCCCACAGGAACATCGCCGTCATCACGACGACGACCAGTGCGTAGCCGACCTGACCGACCGCGGTGCCGGTAAGCACCGCTCCGAGCGCCGTCGAACCGGCCAGGAACACGAGCAGCCCAGACAGCCAGATGACCTGATGGCGTAGACCGCGCAGACCCGCCGGGCTCAGCCGAAACACCCGCTCGTACACCACCTGAATGGACGCGGCCAGGCTCACCCCGCCCAGTACCAGCCAGAGCACGCCCAGCACGGACCAACCGGAGACCGTCGTCCCACTCCGCGGTGTGAAAAGCCGCTCGACGGCCATCGCCGCATCGTGGTTCAGGCCCATTCGCCTGATGATGATGTCCGCCGCCCCGCCGGCACCCAGAGGCGATGCCGCCGCCAACGCGATCACGAACGGGAAGAACATCATCAGAATCAGCGCGGCAAGGTTCATCGCCCCGTTGATCAGATCCGCCGCACGGAGCCGCGAAGCCAGATCGCCGCGCAGCGCCCGCCGCATCCGCCGCCGCGCCACACCGAGGCGAAGCGTGTCGCGAAGCCTCGCACCGACGCGCCCGAAAGGCCCGAAGCGGTTCGACGTCATTCCTGGACGGCTTCTGGACGGCGTTCCGCGGCCACCGGGACGGATACCCGGAGGTCAGTTCGTCCCGGCGAGCAGGTGAGGCGGGAAGCCGCCGCGGCTGATCGGCCCCCAGCGGTCGATCCGCAGCCGCAGCAGCACCTTGCCCTGGCGCCGCATCGCCTCGCGGTACTCCTCCCAGTCCGGATGCTCCCCGCTGATGCAGCGGTAGTACTCGACGAGCTCCTCCACCGCCGCCGGCTGATCCACCACCGTGATGCTTCCGTCGACCTGCACCCAGTCACCGCTGAACTCGTCCGACAGCACACAGACCGACGCCCGTTCGTCCCGGCGTGCGTTACGTGCCTTGGCGCGATCGGGATAGGTCGAGATGACGATGTCGTCGGCCCTGTCCACACCCATGGTCACGGGCGACAGCTGCGGCCTTCCGTCACTTCGGGTGGTGACGAGAATGCCATGGTGCCGAGGACGGACGAACTCGAGCAGAGCGGTCCGGTCGACAACGAGATCACGTGCGGCGGTCGGGCTCACGCGCCCGATGCTAACGCCGCCACCAGGCACCTCCCGCCAACCCGCGACCGCCCGCTCGCCCCCCGCACCTCGTCCCAGCTGTCCCGCACCCGGGGAGTCGCCTTGGGGGCCGCCTGCCGCTACGCATGTCCAGGCCCTCAACGATCGGCCAACCCCGGCGACACGCCGCACCGGGGCTGCACCCGGGCCGGATCCGAGGCGCCCGGGCCTCGGATCGACCGCCGACAAAATTGGTTGCCCCCTCGGCGTCAAACGCCCTACGGGCCTGGTATGGTTGTCCACGTCGCCGCGGAAACGCGGAGGCAGGCGCCGCTAGCTCAATTGGCAGAGCAGCGGACTCTTAATCCGCGGGTTCGGGGTTCAAGTCCCTGGCGGCGCACCCGTAGCCCCTGGTCAGGGCGCATTTCGCAAGATGGATGGTCTCGATTCTATCGAGGCTATCCCGCTTATACCCCGCATTTCACGGACAGTCGTGGGTGTTTTCTCGTTTGCCTTCACGGCTGTTGTGAGCGGCAGTGGACGGCGGCCAGGGCGGCAGCCAAGCCCGCGAACATCAACGGACGGTCACGGATTCGGCGAACGAGATTAAGCCCGTGACCGGCGTCGGCGGACATCCACGGACACCGGCACCAGGCATGATCGTCGCGCTGCGAGTGTCCGCCGATCGCATTCGCCCGCTGCTGGCGGAGGCTACGACGCCGACCGGCGACGGACCGTTGTGGCGGCCCTGGCGCACGGCGAGGACTGACGAGGCGCCACATGGGCCCGCCCGGCGTCACTGCGATCGGGACGTGGCGGTGACTGCCTCGCGGACCGCGCGCTGGTATTGGTGCTGGTGGAACACGAAGGGCCCGAAGCCCTCGTAGTCGCGGCCAGGGCGGTACGGCTGGATGAAGCCGCGCCACGTCACCAGGTCTCCGTCGGTAACCACGTGGGCCTCGAGCGGCCAACAGCCCACTTCGCCGCAGTCGCAACCGAGCAACGCGACCACGCCTCTCTTGGCCCAGTAGGGGGAATCCGGTCGCCCGGTGAGGTAGCTGGCTAGGTCGCCGAAGTTGAAGAAGTCAAGGATGATCCCGGCATATGCGCCAGGCACGTCGTGGCCGGTGGCATGTTCGAAATCCGAAACCAGGTCCACCAGGCTCACATCGTCGACGTACGGCAGCAGCTCACGGGCAGACTCCGGCCCTTCGCCCCACGGACGCACGTGGAAACGAACCTCGCTGATTCGCGGTCGAGTCGACACAGGCCAAGTCTGCCGTAGGCCGCCCTGTGCTCACGCGGTCCGCGTCCGGGGACAAGGCACCGCCGTCCACCCGCAAGCCCGCCCGCCGCAGCGCGCGCCAGGTGGCGGAAGAACGAGTAGTGGATGGCAGCCAGAGCGGCCCGATCTAACTCCGCCAGTCCTCCTGCCCGCGCCGCCGGGCCGAGTCTGCGGATGATCGACCACAGCACCGATCTCTTGCCCGCGCCTGGTCGCGCCAACGACGAGGATGCGTCCCCCGGTCCGCCACCGACCACCAGAACAGCACCGCGTTCGACGCACCCCACGGAAACCGACTCGCCGGAAACCCCGCCTGCTCCAGTACCGACCGCGCTGGCCGTTCATCCGAGAACAGGTCGGCCAGCGCATGCACCTGCTCACCGCTCAGACCCTCGACCACCGGCCAACCCCGCCAAGCCCCACCAGGACGATATGAACCGTCACCCAGACGAACATCGTCCCTCATCGGCTCGTGCTCGCCGTGTCAAGAAGCCACCAGGGAAGGGCCGCGCCGCGCGACGGCTGCGCGCGGCGCTGGCGCGCCGTGCTCGCCGGTGCATCCCAGGCTGCCACCATCGCATCGGGCCGCCGGTTGACTGGCTGCAATGATGTGCAGGTGATGTCGGCCCGGGTGCTGCCTGCAGAGAACGCGGCACAAGTGTTGCTTGCCAAGGTCGAGGCACAGAGAACAGCCGCCCACGAACTCGCCGTGCGGCAGGCGTGGGCCGCGTTCCTGGATTTCGCTGCTGTCCGCTTCGACGTCCCAGACGAGCCGAACGCCGATGGTCTGCTCTACCAGTTTGGGATCTTTGACTTCGGCGGCGGACCCGCGTTCTACCTCGATCCCGTTCGGCAGTTCGCCCGCTTCGACGATGACGAATACATCCAAGTGCACCTTGAGATTCAGTTCTCCCCTAGTAACGATCTCGCCGCCCTCGGCGAGCACTCCGAGTGGTGGTTCTCCGACGGCAGCATCGAGTTGAGCGACTGGACGCAGGTCATCTCGCGTCGATCGGAATGGGTGATCCTGAACGAGCTCATTCCGATCAGCGTCAACGTCTACCAAGACGGGACCTGAGCCGGCTACATCCGGCCGCAGCCCCACCGTAGTACAGCCATCCGTACCGGCACCACACTTGATCAAGTGTCGGCAGCCGGAGTGGCCGCCAAGCCGGACCGCCGTCCCCGCTGCCATCCGCCACCAGAACGCTAGCCGAGTGCTCGCCGCCCGTACGCCGAAGCGCAGACAGAACGGGCAGCGCTCAGCGTGCCTTCAGGCATCAATACCGGGCCGCGCCACGCCTACTCGTAGCCGGTGGCCTTGACCAGCATTTCGGCCAGCAATCTCCAGGTGGGTCCGTCCGGGAGATGCGCACCGCGGCTGGCACCAGTGGAGGGAAGCGACTCCAAGCAAGCACCGAGTGCATCGAGATACTGGTCCAGGGTCGGGTTCGCCCATGCCCCTGGATCGTCCCGGAGATCTGCGAGCATCTGGTTGACGATGGCCATAACGTCAGCGTGAGTGGTGACCTGGTCCAGGCCAGTGACCTCGGCGAAGCGGCCGGTGTCGTAGAAACTGCTCATCTGCTCAGTCTGGTCCCGGTCCCTGCACGTGCCGCCAGGACGTCGGTTCCGCTGATTCGTACGGAGTCCCCTGCCAGGACCAATGCCAGCATCCGGGGTGGCGCAACGGGCCAGGCCCGATCAGCGACGGCCGTCAAGCATCAGGCGGGACCGACATGTCAAGCATCACCCGGGATCGGATAAGACCCGAGCTGCGCGCGGCGCTGACGCGCCGTGCTCCCCGGCGCGTCGCGTTCCTGCATCCAGCCGACGACTCCAATGGCATGAGGCAAGGCGACTACCCAGGTGTACAACCGAGGGATGGATGTTGTCGCCATCCGGCGTGCCCTCGATGACGTGTTCGACGACGCCATCGTCTATCACGCCTTCACCGATTACATGCGCGACTACGAGATGATCGTGTACGTCGGTGCCGACCCACGCACCGCCATCCCGCCGACGCACCTGCGCTACCTGTTCCGTTACTGCGTTGAGGTCGATGTTCGGACCGCTGTCACGTCGGAGACCTGGAAGAGGTCACTCAGTGACCAACTCGTCGACTACGAGACCGGGAAGGATCTCGATGGATACGTCTGGGGTGTCAGGTGGCAGCCCCTGTATCCCGGCGCAGTCGTCGTCGACGATTCCCCGCGTGCCCGAGCCTGGTCCAACGCGCTCGGGATCGATTTTCACGAAGTCCACATCGACAGCAATGGGCACAACCTGAAACTCGTGTTCAGTGATCTGACGGTGACGGAGGTTCCGGCCGGCTATGCGCCTTTCAGGATCGACGAGACCACGCTGTGAGTGAGGCGCTGGAGCTGAACCGGGCGCGGTGGGACGAGCTGGCTCGTCTGCACGGGCAGGACGACTACTACGACGTCGAAGGTTTCCTCGCCGGGCGGTGCGCGCTGTCCGCCCGAGAGCGGGACGAGGTGACGGTGGCCGTCGGGGCGCTGTCCGATGTCGATCTGCTCCATGTGCAATGTCACTTCGGGCTGGGCACCTTGTCCTGGGCCCGGCTCGGTGCCCGCGTGACGGGGCTGGACTTCTCCGGTGTCGCGGTGGAGCGCGCCCGCGCCCTGGCCGCCGCGGCCGGGCTGGACGCACGGTTCGTCCAGGCGGACGTGCAGCGGCTGCCCAGCGACCTCGCCGCGTCGTTTGACCTGGTGGTCGCCTCCTACGGGGTGCTTCCCTGGATCTCGGACGTGGCCGCCTGGGTGAAGAGCGCGGCCACGGCTCTGCGCCCCGGTGGGGTCATGGTGCTGATCGACGGGCATCCGCTGACCCAGATGGTCGACACCGTGGAGCCGGTCCGGTTCGACTTTCCCTATCAGGGTGGCGCAGCGCACCGCCTGCCCTCGACGACGTTCTACGCCAACAGCGCGACCCGCCTGCGGACCATGCACACCGTGCAGTACCCCCACGGGATGGGGGAGATCGTGACAGCCGCCGCGGCGGCCGGGCTGCGTGTCACCAGGCTCTCCGAGTACCTCGACGCCGAAGGCCCTCAGGGACGTCAGGAACTGATGGTCCAGGGGTCGGACGGCCGGTGGCGGCTGTTCCTCGGCGGGCAGGCGATCCCGGTGGAATACGCCCTGCACGCTCGATTGCCCTGACCGGTGCCGCGGAGGGTTGGAGATCATTGGAGATCATCTGCCGGGTTGGTCGCCGATCTGGATGAGGCGGGCCCAGGCTGGCGGCGCCTCGGGCACGTACTCGCTGTCCTCGGACCAGGTTCCGGGCCGGTCGAAGAGGCCGATCACCGTCCGGCTGGGCGGGCGGCGCGGCCAGGGTGTCTGGCCGTCGGTGAGCGCGACGATGACGTCTGGCCGGTGCCGGAGTGCCGCGGCGAAGCCGGCTCGCAGGTCCGTCCCGCCGCCGCCTACGAGCGGGAGATCCTCTCCGCGGCACAGCGTCGTGACCGGGCCGGCCGCGGCGTCGCAGGGCACGACCAGGACGCTGTCGCGCCGCCCGCCGACGGCTCGGCCGATCGCGGCGATCTCGAGCAGCGCGCTGCCCAGTTCGGTGTCGCTGACGGAGCCGGAGGTGTCCACGACGACGGCCACCCGGGGCGGCACCCGGCGCAGGCTCGGCGCGATGACTCCTGGCAGCGCGGCGGCGCGCCGGGAGGGACGGGTGTAGGTGTAGTCGTCGCCGGCGCCCGCGCTGGAGATGGCTGCCCGTAGCGCCGCGCCGAGGAGGGCCCGCCAGGGCTGGGGCGGGTGTGTGACCCGTTCGGCCCAGCGCCGCCACCCCGCCGGCACCGTACCTGGCGCGCCGATGACGCCGCGGGCGACTCGATGACGGACGAGGTCGCGTTCCTGTTCGCTCAGGCTGTGTGCGCCGTCCGGGCCGAGTTCCCAGGGGCGGTCGAGCCCGTCGGCGCCGGAGCCGCATTCCAGCCAGGCGAGGGTCCGGCTGTAGGTGGTCAGCCGGAAGCCGGCGAGGTACTCCTCCATCAGCTGGCCCGGCGGGCGTTGCAGCCAGGTCGGGTCGACGCTGCCCACGGGTCGGGCGAGGCCGTCGCCGTAGATGTCGTCGTTGATCTCACAGTCGGCGGCGATGTTCATCCGCAGCCGCTCGGCCGGGCTGTCCTCGCCGTGTTCGGCGATGTAACGGTCGCTGCGGCCGTGGTGGTCGCGCAGCAGGTGGGAGACCTCGTGCACCCAGACACCGGCGAGCTGGTCCACCGGCGTCTCGGTGACGAAACGCGGGGAGACGTAGCAGCGCCAGTGCCGGTCGACGCCCATTGTCGGAACTCGCCAGGACGGCACGGGGCAGAGCGCGAAGAGCGCCGTCGCGAGGTAGGGCCGTACCTGGGCGGCGTGCAGCCTGGCGGCGAAGAGCTTCTCGCCGTCGATGACCGCGGCGGGGTCCGGGACGGGGTGCGGGGCGCTCATCGGCGTCCCCGGGTGAGGGAGTCGGCGGGGGAGTCGGCGAGGGAGCCGGCGCGCCGGCGCAGCGCGACGACCCCGCTGAAGCGGTCGATCGCCTCGGGCAGGTCCCAGTCGGGCCGGCGTAGCGCGGCGAGGGTCGAGGCGGGGACGACGAGCAGGTCCGGGGCGCCGGTGTCCAGCGCGTGGGCGAGCACCGCCCAGGCTGCGTCCCAGCGGCTCCTGTCTGGTTGGCGCCGGACGGCGTCGACGACGGCGTCGAGCACGGCCTGCCGCAGGTCGCCCCGTTCGGGCAGGTCAGCCGCGGTCGGGTCGGCGAGCAGTGTCTCCGGGTCGGGAAGGTCGAGCCGGTCGAGACTGGCGAGCAGCTCCAGCCCAGGACCGTCACCGACGGTGCCGCGGACCAGTAGCGAGAGCGCGTCTCGGGAGGCGTTGGCGGCGGTGGCGAAGGCGACGAGGCGCAGCGTCATCTCCCAGCTGCGTGGCGACGGCCAGGCCCCGCCGCGCCGAGTCTCACCGTCCGGGAGTTTGTGGACGAGCTTCGGGCGGGTGGTCAGCAGGCCGCATACGGCGCGACGGGCGTAGGCCACCGCGCCGGGGAGCAGGCCTGGGTCGAGTCGCGGGAGGACCGCGCGTGGCCAGGTGCCGCCGAGGCCGCGGACGACGACACCGGCGTCGTGGACCCAGGGCAGGTGGACGAACCGGTTGCCGAGCGGCGCGCTGAGATCCCAGCCGTCGGCCGCGGACGCCCTCGGGTTGGCTGCCGCGATGATCCGCACCCCCTGGGGCAGCCTCAGCGCGCCGACCCTGCGCTCCAGCACGAGGCGCAGCAGCGCGGCCTGTACGGCCGGCGGGGCGGTCGAGAGCTCGTCGAGGAACAGCAGGCCGCGGCCCTCCCGGACAAGCCGCACCGCCCAGTCCGGCGGCGCCAGCGGCACTCCTTGGACGGCCGGGTCGTCGCCTATGACCGGCAGCCCGGCGAAGTCCGACGGCTCGTGCACGCTGGCGATCACCGTGGTCAGCGGCAGGTCGAGGGCCTCGGCAAGCTGGGTGATCGCCGAGGTCTTGCCGATCCCCGGCTCACCCCAGAGCAGGACCGGCAGATCCGCGGCGACGGCGAGCATCAGCGCCTCGAGCTGGGGGTCGGGGCGCGGTTCGGTGGATGTTTCGGACAGGAAGGCGATTAGTTCGTCGGCCACCGCGAGCGGGTCGGGCGTTCGGGTCGGCGCGCTGTCGCGCACGGCATCGAAGGGCAGCGTGGTCAGCGGGAAGCGGGGTGCGTTGCCGTCGGGCTTGTTCTCATCGGGCAGGGTGGCGGTCATGGGCATGCGTCATCACCTGGCGGGTGTGCGGGCGCGGCTGTCGGCCGCGCGAAGCTCATAAGGGGTCGCGGGCAGTGGCCCGCCGTGCGGTGACCTGCGGTCAGCGGGAAGGCCGGGCGTGTGCCCGGCGGTCGGGGCGGGCCCGGCGGTCGGGGCGCCCGTGCATGCTCGATGACCAGGATCTGCCGGTGACCCTCCAGGTCGCTGGGCGCGGGAGGGAAGCGGGCGGCGCCGCGCCGAACAGGTCGGCGCCGTCCGGAGCGGCGTCCGGCGGATTATCCGGAACGCCGTCGGCAGGGACTGCCAGACGAAGCGCCTGGTCGAGCACCCGGACGCACGGCAGCGGCGCGCCGGTCAGCTCGGCGAGGAGCCGTTCGCGGCGGAGTTCCGCCGGACCATGATCGAGCGCGACCAGCAAACCGTCTACCAGGCCGATCAGGTGCGGGGCGCCTCGGCAGTCCACGTGCCAGACAGTCCCCGAGGCTGGACCGAGGTGCTCCTCGGCGCCCTCGCGGGCATTCGCGATATCGACGGGGGGCGGCGGCGCGGAACGGTCACGCGCGGGCCGCGAGCGATCGGACTGGAAGGTGTCGGTCACCGTTGAGTGCATCAGCACTCACCTTCGGTGAACCGGACCCCCAATTCGTACTTGGAGGTAATCATCGCGGCGTAGCGTACCGCCAGCCCTGCGGCGGCCGTCAAGACCCCGCCTTCGGCCGGTTCCGCTCGGGATCCGGCCACAGTTGAGACGAGAACGGTCTCCGCGACGATGACGGAAACGTTGGTGAGCCGATCGGAGGCCGTTTCTGGCCGTCGTGACAGGCCACCTTGCCTAGTCGTCTGCGGAGGGAAACTCATTCGACCGTCCGCCTACCCCATGGCAGGCTGCACCCATGGCGATCTTCTACACAGCGGATCTCCAGTTCGGTCACCGCGGGCTTGTCGTGCGTCGCTACCGCCGCTACCGGCCGTGGGAGACCGTCGACGAACACGACGCCCCCGAAGCGACGATCGCTCTGCCACTGAACGGAAACGCTGACGATGGTCCGCTCTGACGCCCGTCCGAACGTCGACTACGGCCCCGGGGAGGTCGCCCGCGAGCACGAGATCCTCCGCAGCCTGGTCGGCTCCACCCTTCACGGCACCGCGCTGGACGGCCAGGACGACCGGGACGAGATGGGGATCTCGATCGAACCCCCGGAGTACGCCCTCGGCCTGCACGCCGTGGATGTGCACAACGGGTCGACCGACGACTCGTTCACCCGCTACGTGTTCCGCACCCAACCGGAAGGCGCCCGCTCGGGACCCGGCGACACCGATCTGGTGATCTACAGCCTGCGGCAGTGGCTGAGCCTCGCCGTCTCCGGGAACCCGTCGGTGCTTCTGTTGTTCTGGGTGCCCGACGACGCCCTGATCGTCCGCACCGAGGAGGGGGACCGGCTGCGCGCACTCGCCCCCGCGGTGGTGTCGCAGCAGGCCGGCGAGCGCTTTCTCCGCTACCTGAGGAACCAGGCCGAACGCATGGACGGCCTGGGCAGGCGCAACCGGGTTCCGAACCGTCCGGAGCTCGTCGCCGCCCACGGATACGACACGAAATACGCCGCGCAGGCCCTCCGCCTGGGCCTGCAGGGGTTCGAGCTGATGACCACCGGCATGCTGTCCCTGCCCATGCGGGACGAGAACCGTGAGCAGGTGATGGCCATCCGCCGCGGCGACGTGGACAAGGTCACCGCCCGCGAAATGATCGACGTGGCGGCGCGAGACCTCGCCGACCTGCTCGACGGCCCGGATCTCCCCGCGTCGTCCCCGCTTCCCCTACGGCCGGACCTCGACGCGGTCAACGACTACCTCGCCCAGGCACATCGCCGGGCCTGGGGATGGGCCGCCTGAGCCCGCTTCTCGGCGGCCTGGACGACCACTCATCGATGGCGGGTGAGGGGCTGGGTGTCGGCATCGAGGTAACCGCCGCCGGCCGGGTCAGCTGTATCCGCGTCGGTCGGCGGTGGGGATTCCGGGCTTGGCGGTAGCGGGCGTCGTGATGCGGCGAGGGCGGCGATGGCGGTGGTGAGGGGTACCGAGGCGACCAGGGCGACGGTGCCGGCGGCGGTTCGCACGATCTCGGCCCCGACGAGATCGGTGCCGGCCAGGTCGGCGCTGCTGCGGTCGGCGAGGGTGAACAGGAGCAGGGTCGGGAGGGCGGCACCGGCGTAGGCGAGCACCAGGGTGTAGACGCTGGAGGCGATGTGGTCGCGTCCGACCCGCATCCCGGAGCGGTACAGGTGCCGCAGCGAGGCGTGCGGGGCCGCCTCGGAGACCTCCCAGACCGCGGCCGCCTGCGTGATCGTCATGTCGTTGATCAGGCCAAGTGAGCCGATGATGACACTGGCGAGCACGAGGCCTGGGAGGCTCAGCTGCCCGGCGAACGCCTTGAGCATCACGTCCTCGTCGGAACCGAGCCCGGTGATGTGGGCGAACCTGATCGCCAGTGCGCCGAAGGCACCGGCCAGGGCCATGCTGGCCAGGGTTCCCAGCAGTGCGGCGGTCGTGCGGGCCGAGACACCGTGGGCGAGGTAGAGCAGGACGATGACCAGGGCGGCGCCGGTGGTCAGGGCGACCGCGACGGGAGGATGCCCGTCGAGCAGGGATGGCAACGTGAACCTGACGATCACGAGATAGCTGAGGACGAGGCCGGCGAGTGCCGCCAGCCCGCGCCAACGGGCGACCGCGACGACCACGGCGGCGGCGAGGAACGCGATCCAGCCGATGGGGGCGGAGCGTTGGAAGTCCGCGACATAGTAGGTCGCCTGGCCGGCGATGTTCGTCGTGGCGGCGAGACGGACCTCGTCCCCGGCTTTCAGGACCGGGCCGGTGGGGTCGACGAGGGTGTCGAGATGGACCCGGGCTTCGGCTTCCGGCGCGTCGTCCAGGACGACGTCGATCTGGTCGCAGGTTCCCTGCGGCGCCCCCGTACCGGCCAGGTCGGGGCAGGGCCCCCGGCCGGCGCGTTCGATGGTGGCGTCGACGAGCTGGCCGGAGCCACCCACCAGACCGCGGAGATCCTCCGGTGTCTCGTGGGCGTCGCCAGACGGCCAGAGCAGCACCACTCCGGCCCCGGTGAGGAGCAGGAACAGTGCGACCGCCACTGCCATGACGATCGTGGCCGGCCGCGACGTCTCGCCGGTTCCGGCTCCGCCACCTCCGCCGCCGCCGTGGTGATGCCCGTGTCCCATAGGTCCGAGTGTGGCCCTTGAGCCCAGCCGCCCCACTGCCCGGTGGGCGGTGGCCAGGCTGTTCTGCGAGGCCAGGTGTATCAAAAGGATCGCCTGGTCAGCGGCTTGGTCGAGTGAAGATCGGTGACCGGCTGTGGGATGACACGGGGCGGGAGTGGCGTCGCGACCGGGGGGCCGAGGCCCACGCTCCGTGGCGATGAGCAGCTTCTGGGGTCCGATGCGGGAGGTCATCCGAGCGTGCCTCGCGCCCCGGCGAAGCTCGCGGAGCTCCTCCACCATCGCCAGGGTCTCGCTACCCGTGGGACTCTCCCACTGATGCCTGCCAACGACAGCCTGCGCGGAGACCGGCCCCGGTGAGCGCCACCCCCGGTCTCCCCGGCACACAGCTGGTTCTGCTCTACCGGCGGGCGGGAGGCCTGAACACCGAGATCGACCCACGCGAGAACGCCCTGCGGGTCGACTCGCGATGGCTGCTACACCCCGGCATGGTTTTCGGCTTCGGTCGGGCTCCTGCCGGCGTCGACCTCGCGGCCACGCTGCTGACCCCGGAGGGCTCCATCGAGCCGTCCATGCCTCGGCTGGCGGGACGGATCAGCCAGGCAGGCGGTGGGTGGGCGGTGACCAACTGCTCGACCACCGCCACGAAGCTTCTGCTGACAGCACCCGGGATGTATCGGGAGATCACCCGGTTCAGCCCGCCGGAGCTGCTTCCCCGCTCCCGTCAGTGGCTGACGCTGAGTTCCCCCGACGGGGATGTGGAACATCGTTTCCAGCTGATCGTGCAGTGGGCCGCGCCATCCCGGACACCGATCTCCCCGGGGATGCGTTCTGAGCCGTCGGGACCCGGCGACGATGCGGCCTCCCCTGTCACGGCAGTCGCCCCAGCCGTCGGCGTGATCGCCGGTACCACCGCCACGACGACCGCCGGGGCACCTGATCCGGACTGGTCGGCGGGCGATGTCCGTACCCTCGCCGCCTACTGCTACCCCGAGCTGCGGGGGCTGCCGCCCCGGCCGCGGGACCGCACCCACCAGACCCTGCGTCTACTGGACCGGCCGTCCGACCGGACGAACGAGAAGTGGCTTGAACGGCAGCTCGGTCGTCTGCGGCGGGACGCGGGGCAGCGAATCGGGGCGGACCTATGCGGCGAGCACCACACACCGGTATTCGTCAACTACGTGGTGGAGCATCGGATGCTGTTGGGTTCCGCGCTGCACTCCCTGGAGGACCGCGGCCGAAACTGAGACCGTCGGTGCGGCGTAGCCGCTATGAGGGTTGCGCCGCACCGTCCGCTGGTATCTCCGTTCAGCCCGTGAGAGGGCTCAGCCCACGCGGGTTCCGGTGAAGGACATCCCGGGCATGATGCCGGGCTTCGCCTTGCCCGTCATCGTGTCGCCGCTGACGGTGGCCGTCGACTTGAGGGTGAGCTTCATCGGAGAGGTGACCGCGACCGACCAGGAGATTTTGTCACCGTCGACCCGGCCGTCGGTGATCTCGAGTGTCGTGCCGTCCTGAACCATGGAGCCCGTGAATCCGGAGCCGGTGCTCCTGATCGTGAGCTCACCCTTCTGCTCGCCGATCGGTGATGAAAGAATGATTTCCCAGCGTCCGTCGATGCTCATGCGCGCCCGCTCCTTCGCCGTTGGAACAGCTGACAGCGCTTTATATCGCCTTCGGTTGGGCGCGCGCCCAAATCGGCACCTGAATAGCCGGGAATCGGCTGGCCGGCCGGCCGGGTGGTACCCGGATAATCCCTCCGCGGCTCCGCGGCTCCGCGGCTCCGCGGCTCCGCGGCTCCGCGGCTCCGCGGCTCCGCGGCGACGTGCTCGGGACGTCGCCGCGGAGCCACCGCGGTCAGTCCTTGCCGAGCTGGGGCTCCGCGGCGCGTCTGTTCGCCGCGCCGTCGAGAAGGTCGGCCACCGTCCGCCGCGGTGCGTCGGAGGCGGCGGGAGCGTTCTCGGCCCCGAACCGGCGCAGCAGCTCGCCGCGGACCGCCGCCGGGTTGCCGGTGACGACGCGCTGCAGCAGCTGGTCCTTCTCCGCGGCGGGTAGCCCCGTCACCCAGGCCTCGAGTCGCTCGGAGCCCGCGCCACCCGTCGCCTCGGCGGGAGCCGGGCTCGCCTCGGCGGAGACCGCGAGCAGGTCGTCGTCGAGGCGGAGGAAGGCCACCAGCTCACGCTGCGGGGCGGTGAGGCTGCCCAGCCCGGCGGGGACGGGTGGTTCGAGCTCGTCCTCCGCGTCGTCGTCGAAGGCGTTCTCGTCGCGCTCCCAGGATCCGTACGCCGCCAGCCAGGCCAGGTACAGCGCCCGGTGGTCGCCGGCGGCGAGCTCGTCGCGAAGGCCGGCGAACGGTGCCAGCGACCATTCCGCCGCGGACTCCTCGCTGTCGGCTTCATCTTCGCTCGACAGCTCGAGGATCAGGTGTTCGTCCGTCGTCCAGGCGCCGACCTGACCGTCAACGAAGTAGGGCTCCGCCGCGTCGAAGGGCAGCAGCTTGGTCGGCAGCCTGAGCAGCAGCCGCCGTGAACCCCAGTCCGCGTAGTACAGATGGGCGTCGTAGTAGGCCTCGACCAGTTCGTCGGGCTGGCCGCTGAAGTCGCCCCCGTCGTACTCGTCGACGAAGCTGGTGGCCGTGATCTGTGCCCGCTTCGACAGCGCGCGCACCTCGTCCTGCGCGTCGGTGTCGAGCGGCTCGTCGACGGCGAGGAACTCGTAGTACTGATACTCGCTCAACGCGCACCTCGCTGGCCGGTGGTTGGTGGTGTGGTGGTCGTGGTGGTGTGGTGGACGTGATGTGAACGGGGTTACCGATCCCTGCGCCCGCCTATGGGACGTCTACCACGTCCACGGCCGCGGCTCGGCAGCGGGAGTCGCTGTGGTCGTCGGCGGCCGACCGTGATCATCCTGGCGGGGGATGGGCGGCGATATCCTTGCCGGCCATGGACTCTTCCGCCGCGGAGCGTCACTGGGTTGGTTGGCATCGTCGCTACGACCTGCCGGGCTCGTCGTTGAGCCGGCGGCTGGCCCTCGTCCAACGGCGGCTGCGGGAGGCACTGGACGAACAGCCCGCCGGAGAGATCCGAGTGCTGAGCATGTGCGCCGGGCAGGGGCGCGACATCCTCGGTGTGCTGCCGGATCACGCCCGCCGCGGGGATGTGCGGGCCAGGCTCGTCGAGCTCGACCCCGACCTCGCCGCCGACGCCGAGCGCGCGGCCCTCGCCGCCGGGCTGGGCGGGGTGGAGGTCGTGCACGGCGACGCCTCGGTCACCGCCGTGTACGAGCCGGTCGCGCCGGTGCACATCGCCCTGGTCTGCGGGGTGTTCGGCAACATCGCCGATGCCGATGTGCGGCACACCGTCGAACAGCTGCCGCGGCTGTGCCGGCCCGCCGCGACCGTGATCTGGACCCGGCACCGCCGCCCACCCGATCTCACGCCCACCATCCGCTCCTGGTTCGCCGGCGCCGGTTTCGCGGAGAAGGGATTCGACGGCGAGGACGGATTCCTCATGGGGGTGGGCACCCACCGGCTGGTGGGGCAGCCGCTGCCCTACCAGCGGGATGTCCGGCTGTTCGACTTCGTCGGCGACGGCGAGGACGCCCACCGGTAGCCGACCGCACCGGGGCAGCGGCCCGGCCGGCAGGCAGCGGCCCGGCCGGCAGGCAGCGGCCCGGCCGGCAGGCGACGGCCAGATCATCACACGTAGGGTGGTGTGCGGAGCACGCGCTGCTCGCTGGCATGCGGAGGGAGGGCGCGCGGATGGCACGCCGTTTCAACACCGCCGGTCCGTGCGATCCGATCCGCCACCACATGATCCCGGCGCTGTCACGGCTGCCGGAGGCGCCCGGGCTGGTAGCGCAGGAGGCGTTCTTCGTCGTTCACGCTCCCCGGCAGACGGGCAAGACGACGGCCCTGCGAGTGCTCGCGCACGAGCTGACGGCCCGGGGCCGGTTCGCCGCGCTGCACTTCTCCTGCGAGACGGCCGAGGCCGCGGGCGACGACTACGACGCGGCGGCCCGCGACATCCTCTTCCAGATCCGGGTCCGTGCCGAGGACAATCTTCCGGCGGAGCTGCGACCGCCTGCCTGGCCCGCGGCGCCCGCGGGCTCCCAGCTCTCGGCCGCGTTGCGGGCGTGGGCCCAGGCCTGCCCCCGACCACTGGTGCTGTTCTTCGACGAGGTCGACGCGGTCCGCGGGCAGAGCCTGGTCAGCGTGCTTCCCCAGCTACGGGCGGGCTTTCCCGACCGGCCGCGGGACTTTCCCGCCTCGGCGGTGCTCTGTGGCCTGCGCGACGTGAGCGAGTACAAGGCCCTCGCAGGCGGCGACCCGTCCCGACTCGGGACGGCCAGCCCGTTCAACGTCAAGCTGAAGTCGCTGCGGCTGGGTGACTTCAGCCCGGACGAGGTGGCCGAGCTCTACAGCCAGCACACGGCCGAGACGGGCCAGGAGTTCAGCCCGGCCGCGCTGGCCCGGGCCTACGAGCTGACGGGTGGCCAGCCGTGGCTGGTCAACGCCCTGGCCCGCGAGGTCGTCGAGGAGATCGCGGTGCCGACCTCCGAGACGATCACGGCCAGGCACCTGGACGAGGCCAAGGAGCGGCTGATCCTGGCTCGGGCCACCCACCTGGACTCGCTCGCGTCGAAGCTCGCCGAGCCCCGGGTGCAGCGGATCCTGAGCCCGGTGCTCGCCGGCGGCTCGCTGCCGCTGGAGCCCTACGACGATGACGTCGCCTACGTGCGTGACCTCGGTCTGATCGCGCCCAACCCGCCGGTCCGGATCGCGAACCCGATCTACCGGGAGGTGATCGCGCGGGTGCTGTCGAGCAGCATTCAGGAGAGTGTGACGGCCAGCCCGCGGTCGTTCATCCGCTCCGATAACTCGTTCGACTTCCGGAAGGTGCTCGTCGAGTTCGCCGGCTGGTGGACGGAGAACGGTGAGTTCCTCACCCGCCGCGGCTACTACGACGAAGCGGCTCCACAGCTCATCTTCATGGGATACCTGCAGCGCGTCGTGAATGGCGGCGGTTACGTCGAAAGGGAGTTCGCCGTCGGTTCAGGCCGCGTCGACCTGCACGTCCGCTGGCCCTACACCACCCCCGGCGGCGAGCGGTGTGAGCAGCGTGAGGCCGTCGAGCTCAAGACCTGGCGCGAGGGCCGGGGCAATCCGCTGAAAGCCGGTCTCCGGCAGCTCGACCAGTACCTCGACCGCCTCCATCTTTCCACCGGCACGCTCATGATCTTCGACCAGCGTCCCGCCGCGCCGCCCATCGACGAGCGCACCGCCATCACCACCACAACCAGTCCCGCCGGCCGCACGGTGACCGTGCTGAACGGCTGATCATCTGATCCCGCGTCCGACCGCCCGAGTTTCGCGGCTTCCGCGTCATCGGATACAGGTGCCGCACCGGTGGCCCTGGCGGCGCGGAGGCCTTGCTACGAGGCCAGCCGCTCGCGTGGGTCGCGATCCGATCCGGCCGGATCGGACGTGGTGGCCGGCTGGTTGATCTCGGCCCACACCTCGTCGAGGGAGAGGCGCAGGACGTCGGCGATCGCCGCGATGGTCGGGAAGGAGGGGGTGGCCACCCGGCCGGACTCGATCTTTCGGAGTGTCTCCGGTGAGACGCCCGCCGCCAGGGCGATGGTGAGCATCGAGCGCTCACCGCGGGCTCGCCGGAGGAGGGCGCCGAGGCGCTGACCGCGCTCGACCTCGGCGGCAGTGAGCGGCAACCTGACCACGGGACCGATTGTAATACCGGTATAGTATGGCCGGGATAATTATTGGGGATGTGTGGGAGGGGTGCCGCGCGTGATCGAGATCCTGGACCCCGCCAGACTGGCCCGGGCGAAGGAGACAGGCGCGCTGGTCGCCGAGATCCTTCAGACGCTGAAGAGCCGGACCGTGGTGGGTACGAGCCTCCTGGACATCGACCGCTGGACGAAGGCGATGATCGTCGAGGCCGGCGCGGAGTCCTGCTACGTCGACTACGCGCCGTCGTTCGGGCGTGGGCCGTTCGGCCACTACATCTGCACGGGAGTCAACGACGCCGTGCTCCACGGGCTGCCCCACGACTACCGGCTCGCCGACGGCGACCTGCTGTCGCTCGACCTCGCCGTCTCGAAGAACGGTGTCGCCGCGGACTCCGCCATCAGCTTCATCGTGGGTGACTCAAAGCCCGCGGAGAGCGTCGCGCTGATCGACGCGACCGAACGCGCGCTGCACGCGGGGATCGCCGCCGCCGGCCCCGGGGCGCGCATCGGCGACATCGCCCATGCCATCGGCTCCGTCCTCAGCGCGGCCGGGTATCTGATCAACACCGAGTTCGGCGGTCATGGCATCGGCTCGACGATGCACCAGGACCCGCACGTCCCGAACACCGGGCGGCCCGGCCGTGGCTACAAGCTGCGCCCCGGCCTGATGCTGGCCCTGGAGCCCTGGATCATGGCGGACACCGCCGAGCTCGTCATCGATGCCGACGGCTGGACGCTGCGCAGCGCGACCGGCTGCCGGACGGCACACAGCGAGCACACGATCGCCATCACCGATGACGGAGCCGACATCCTCACCCTGCCGAAGCTCACCGTGCCGGGGCACACGCGGCCGTGAGCCCTGGCGGACGTCCTGGCGGACGTCCCGGCGAAGCCGTGCCGGAACAGGTGATCAGATCGTTGTGACCATGCCGCCGTCGATGACCACATCGGTTCCGGTGACGTTGCCGGCGGTCCCGGACGCGAGGAACAGCACGACCTCGGCGACCTCCTCGGGGCGGGTGAAGCGCTCGGTCGGCGTTCCGGCGACCGCGGCGGCCCGCACGGCGGCGGGATCGATCGCCTGCGCCCGCCCCACCGTCTCGGCGACGCCGCCGGGGCCGAGCCACAGCGCGGTTTCGACCGGCCCGGGGCTGACCGTGTTGACCCGCACCCCACGCGGGCCGAACTCCTTCGACAGGGACTTGCAGAAGCTTCGCAGTGCCGCCTTGGCCGCGCTGTAGTCGATGACGTCGGGATCGGGCAGCGAGGCGTTCACCGAAGCGATCGTGACGATCGTGGACGGGGCGCTGCGGAGCAGGTGCGGGAGGGCCGCGCGGGTCGCGCGCACGGCCGAGAACAGGTTCATCTCGATCGCCCACTGCCAGTCCTCGTCGGCGACGCCGAGGAATCCTTCGGTTCGGGGATGGACTCCGCCGACGTTGTTGACGAGCACGTCGACCCCGCCGAAGCGGGCCACGGCCGCGTCGACCAGGGCCTGGCATCCGGCCGCGGTGGTCAGGTCACCCAGAACGACCATCACGTCGCCCTGGTCGGCGAGGGCCGCCAGTTCGGGGGAGCCGGCCCGCGCTCCCGCCGCGACCCGGGCTCCCTCCCGGACCAGGCCCTGCACCACCGCGAGCCCGATTCCGCGGCTGGCTCCCGTGACGATGACGGCCTTGCCGGCCAGCCCGAGATTCACAGCGACTGCCGCCGCAGCCAGGCGAGGCAGGCCTCGGCGACCTCACGCCAGCCGGAATCGATGGTCAGCGAATGCGACCGGTCGGCGAACTCCAGGATGTCGGTGACGGCCGAGGAGTGGCGGTACTGCTTGAGGGTCGCGCGGGTGACCGTCTCCGGGACGGTGTTGTCCTTGCCACCCGCGATCAACAGCAGCGGGCCGCGGTTCTCGTTGCCCGTCGCGACCTGAGCCGGCGAATGCGGGCTGAAGTTCGCGGCCGCCGCCTCGAACAGCGGCCGCCCCGGTGCCGGGATCGCCCAGTGCTCGAAGAGGTCCTCGGATTCCTCCGCGGACACGGCGCTGGCGAACGCGAACCGGAACTGCTCCGCGGTCAGGGAGACCGTGCGGTTCCTGTTGGCCGGATTCTTGAACACCGGCAGCGTCGCCTTCAACGAGGACAGCGGCACCGGCAGGACGCCCTTGATCTGCGCCGCGTCGATCGCGATGGCGGCCAGCGCCCGATCCTGCCCGAGCAGCTTCTGCGCGATCATCCCGCCGAAGGAGTGCCCGATCAGGATGGGCGGCGACGGCAGCTTGTCGATGATGGCGGCGAAGTGTTCGGTGACGTCGTCGATCCCGTGGCCGGCGATCGGCTCGGGATCGGCCCGGGTCGCCTCGACCGTCTCGCCGTCGCCGGGCCAGCCCGGCGCCTGCGGGTCGTACCCGGCGTCCCGGAACAGGTGCAGCCAGGGCTCCCAGGAGCTCGCATGCAGCCACAGGCCGTGGATGAACAGCACCGGCGTCGCCATCGTTCACTCCCTCATCGCGTGCTCGGCGGCCGACGCCGAGCCTCGGCGTGACCCTAGAGCGATTCGGGCAGGTACGGCTTCGGTCTCGGACCGGGTCGCTTCACCGGTGGAGACACGGGGACGTCCGGCTGGCTAGCGTCATCTGACTGCATCTGATCCGGGCGAGCGCGGCTGCGCGTTGGGCGCCGGCTTGGCGATGCTGATGGCGCGGTCCTGTTGGATCGCGCGGTTTCGCCGGGTGGCGCGGTGCCGCTGGCCAGCGCGGCCCGCAGCTGTGCCCGCGAGGTGATGCCGAGCTTCGGGAAGATGCGGTAGAGGTGCGAGCCGATCGTCCGGTGGGACAGGTACAGGCGCTGCGCGATCTCCCGGTTCGACAGGCCCTGCGCGGCCAGCTCGGCGATCTGGGCCTCCTGCGGTGACAGCAGGTCACCCGGGCCGACGGTGGGAAGCCAGCCCTTCTCGCCGGTCGCGCGAAGCTCCTGGTCGGCGCGTTCGGCCCAGGCTCGGGCACCCAGCGTGTCGAAGGCGTCGCGAGCCGCCCGCAGCATCGTCCGGGACTCGACGAGCCGGCGGTGCCGGCGCAGCCACGAGCCATAGGCCAGCTCCGCGCGGGCCCGATGCCAGGGCAGGCGGCGCCCGCCGCCGTCGAGGGCCTGCTGGAACAGCACCTCGGCGGTCGTGTCGTCGGCCAGAACCGCGCGGGAGTACTCCAGGGCGATCCTCGCCGCGGGCGAGGGATCACTCCCGGCGACGCGCTCGATGGCGACCAGCAGGGCGCGTCCCTCGTCCTGGCGACCGGTGTGGACGGCGGCTTCGGCCAGATAGCTCAGCGTCCAGACCTGTTGGGCGCGTTGGAAGGCCGGATCCTCGGGGTCGAACACCCGTCGCAGCTGCCCGTAGGCCTGTTCGTAGCGGGCCGCACCCAGCTCGGCCAGGCCGCGGGCGAACTGCACACCCGCGAGCAGGGACGACGTGGCGATCGGCGTGCGAACAGCCACCCGCTCAGCGGCGGTGAGCAGTTCCGCGTCCGGGCCATGGCTGCCGCGGATCGCTCCGATGGCGGCGATCGCGATCCGTGCCGTCGCCGCCCACAGGGTCTGGCCGGTCTCGTCGGCCAGCCGCATCGCCTCGTCGGCCGTGCGCGCCAGCTCGAAACCGCCGAGGTAGATCGCGGCCCAGGCGCGGATCGCGAGGGCCTCGGCGAGCAGGCTCAACCGGCCCTGGGCGCGCAGCGCGTCGACCGGTGTGGAGAGGAACTCGACCGCGCGGGCGAAGTCACCCGTGCAGAACGCGGCGATACCGAGCAGGCCAGCTGCCTCCGGCCGGCCGTGCGCGTCCGAAGGCCAGTCGGCGAGCTGGCCGATGACGAAGGATCCGCGTTCGTTCGATTCGGCGAGCGCGCAGACGGCCAGCAGGCGCGGATCGTCCTCCGGCAGCGGCACCTGCTGCGCCATGCGGACGATCTCCTGACGGACGTCCGCGCCAGGGTCGCTCCACCACACCCGCCGGGCGGCGCCGACCAGAAGCTGCATGGCGAGGTCCGGATCGCTGGTGTGCAGGGCCTGCTCGGCCAGCCGGCTCAGCCGCCGCACCTCCGCCGATTCGCCCGAGCAGCCGTCGTCGAAGACGCCCTCCAACCATGCCAGTCTCGACTGGTCCCGCGGGCGAAGCGCCATCCCGGCGACCTGCCTCCTGATCTGTTCGACCTGGCTGAAACGGCCCAGCTCGAACGCGATCTCCGCCGCGTCGAGCAGACGCGCCCCCCGCGCCGACTGATCGGGGCTGAGTGCTGCCGCCCGTCGCAGCCAGGACACGGCTGATACCAGCGCGCCACGCCGGAAGGCGTTGCGGGCCGCCTGCTCGAGCTCGGCGGCGATCCGCTCGTCGGCCGACGTGATCGAAGACGCCCGATGCCAGGTGGCCCGGTCAGGATGCGGGCCGGAAAGGACACTGGCCAGCGCGGCATGACCCGCCTGCCGCCGCGCGAGCGGCGTCGTGTGCCACAGCGCCGAGCGGACGAGGGGATGCCGGAAGTGGGTGACCGCGCCGTCGGAGATCAGCAGGCCCTCGTCGAACGCCGGCTGGCTGGCCTCGAGACCAACGGTGGCACCCGCGACGATGCTCGCCGCGGCCAGCATCTCCGCCAGATCCGTGCCGTCGTCCAGCGCGGCGACCATCAGCAGCGTCCGCGTCGCGGCGGGCAGGTGCGCGACCCGGGACACGAACGCGCGTTCCAGTCGGGTCGTCATCGGCAGCTCGTCGGACAGCTCGGTCCACCCGAACCGGCCGGATCGCATCGCCACCGGGAACTCCTGCAGCGCCAGGGGATTGCCCTGGGCCGCCCGCAACACCCGCTCGCGCAGTGCCGGCGTCAGGTCCGGTGCGTGCTCGTCGACGAGGGCCGAGGCCGCCGAGGCGTCGAGGCCGGCGACAGTCATCCATTCCATCGACGGGTCGTCCGTGAACGACGCGGAGCCGGCCCGTACCGAAGCCAGCACCATGACCCGCTCGCTCTCGACGCGCCGGGCCACGAACGCCGCCACGTCGACCGACGGCTCGTCCATCCAGTGCAGGTCGTCGAGCGACATGAGGACGGGCGCCTGCCGGGCCGCGTCCACCACGAGCTCCAGCACGGCGAGCGCGATCAGGAACGGGTCCGGCGACGTCACCTCGCTCATACCGAACCCGGACAGCAGGGCGTCCCGCTGCCGCGCCGGCAGGGTGGCGCTGCGTGCGAGTACCGGCCGCAGTACCTGATGAAGGCTCGCGAACGGCAGGTGGGTCTCCGCCTCGCTGCCCCGCGCCGTCAGCACCGTGAACCCACGCGCGCGGGCGTCCGCGACGACGGCGGCCTGCAACGCGCTCTTTCCCACGCCGGCCTCGCCGACCAGGCCGACCCCGCAGCCCCGCGACTCGATGCGGCTCAGGCGATCGCGCAGGTCGCCGAGTTCCTTCTCCCGGCCCACCAACAAGCCCCCGCCTGCCATCACCCCAGCATGATGGCCCAGCGGCGATGATCGCTGCTCCGGTGGCGAGCAGGCCGGTCTCCGGGGCCCGTCCACCGCCGACGGCACCGCACGGACCGGCCCCGAAGGGCGGCCCATGCGGTGGCCCAGGGGATGCCGATGCCTAGACGGATGTTCCCTTGCCGGCCTCCGCCGGCTCTCCCGCCTGCTCCTTCGTCTCCGTGGCGTCCTCGTCCTCGTCGGCGTCCTCGTCGTCGGTGTCCGTGGTGTCCCCGTCTGCCTCGGCCACGTCGTCGTCCGTCCCGGCTGCTGCCGTGGCGGTGTCGTCCGTCGCGCTGTCGGGAGCCCCGGTGGGAGCCGCGGAAACCGACACGACGGGCGGACCGGCCGCCGGGGTCGCCGCGCGGTAGATCCAGCCCTGCTCGTCCGCCCACAGCAGCAGGGGCGGCAGCACGATCAGGGCGGAGAGCAGCGCGACGCCGACGTTCAGAGCCACCACGAGCCCGAAGCCGCGCAGCAGCGGCAGTTCGCTGAACGCCAGCACCAGGATTCCGATGACCGCGGCCAGTGCCGAGACCATGAAGGCACGGCCGGTTCTGGTCGCGGCCTCGTCGATCGCGGCCTGTGGGCTGCGGCCGCGTTCACGTTCCTCGAGGTGCCGGATGACGATCAGCGTGGTGAACTCCGTACACAGCGCGATCACCAGTGGTCCGCCGACGGCGGTCAGCGGGCTGAGCTCGAAGCCGGCGGCCCAGGAGATGAGCCCGGTGAGGCCGACCGCGATCAGCACCGGAACCATCGACACCAGTGCCCGGACGAGGTTCAGGTGGCGGATCAGCAGGACGATGAACACCGCGATGAGCGCGTAGTAGGTGAGCTCGGCGCGGTTCTTCTCGAAGTTCTCCAGCAGGCCGGTGCCGACGACGGCCAGGCCTGACGGGGTGGCCCGCACGCCATCGGGTGGCGCCACGGTGTCGCGGATGTCGTTGACGACGACGGCCCGCTGCTCCAGTGACCCCGGGCCGGTCCGGAAGATCAGGTTGAGCGATTTTCCGTCCAGGTTGACGGTGCTCTTCTTGATTGCTTCCGGCGCCACCTTGTAGGCGCGCTCGATGTCGGCGCCGGTCGGCGCCACCAGTGTGGTGTCGGGGATCTCCATGAGGAAGCTGACCGTCGTCACCAGGCTGGACGCGGTGACCAGATCCCCGGGGTGCTCCTCGAGCTGCTGGTAGGCGAAGTCGTGGACGAACTTCACCGTCTTGTCGTCGAAGACGTCGCCGGACTGGATGTAGATGCCCAGCTCGCTGCTGGAGCCGGTGCGCGCCTTCAGCGTCTGGATGTCCTTCACGACCTGGGAGTCCTGGTTGACCCACTTCTCCGGGTCGGTCTGGACCTTCAGATTGCCGTCGGCGAACACCCCGCCGACGAAGACCCCGACCGCGGCGACGACGAGGGGGATGGCGGTGAACCGGGGGAGGGAGCCGAGGACGAGCACGGTCCGACCGAGCGGCCCGTGGGAGTAGTCCTTCGGCGGGGTGGGCCTGCGGCGCTCCCGGAAGCCGAGCGAGGCGGCCAACAGCAGCACTGTCGCGACGACGATGACCGGCAGGCCGATCGCGAGCAGAACGCCGAAGTCGCGGATCATCGGCACCTGGCTGAACTCCAGGGCGAGGAAGGAGACGACGCCGGCGACGGCGGCGAGCACCAGGGCGGGCATCAGCCGGCCGAGGGCCTCGGCCACCGGATGCCCGGCCCGGTCGAGCTGTGCCTCCTCCTCGACCCGGCTGTGCAGCTGGACCGCGAAGTCGATGCCGACGCCGAGCAGCACGGGCAGGCCGGCGATCGTGACGATCGACAGCGGCACGTCGAGGTAACCGGCGAGCCCGAAGGCCCAGACGAGCCCGACGCCCACCACCCCGAGCGGCAGCAGCCGCCAGCGCACCGCGAACGCGACGACCAGCAGGACGGCCATCAGCAGCAGCGAGATGCCGCCGAGGGTGAGGAAGCCGCCGCGCAGGTAGTCGTTGATGTCGCGGAGCAGCGCGGCGGCGCCGGTGGTGACCACCTCGGCGTTGTCGAACGTGAGCTCCTTGGTGGCCGCTTCGGCCGCCGACGCGCCCTCACCCTCGTCCGCGATCGAGGCGTTGCCCTGCAGCCGCACCACCATCTGCGCGGTGCTGTCGCTCGGGAAGAACGGTCGCAGCGACTTGCGGATGGCGCCGGTGTTGTCGTGCAGGAGGAAGTCGACCCACTCCGGATCGTCGAAGACGCGCCGCTCCGCGGGGATCTCGTTGATCCGTTGCAGCGTCTTCAACGAGTCCTGCAGCCGGCGGTCCGCGGACGCCGGGTCGGGGTCGCGGTCGCGGGCACCGAGCAGGATCTGCCCGGCCGCGCTGTTGATCGGGTTCCCGTCGTCGCTGGTGACGAGGTTGTGGGTGAACTCCAGCGCGGTCAGCGGAGTGACCACGGCGGTGATGCGCGGGTCCTTCTCCAGCTTCGCGGACAGCGCGCGGAACTTCTCGACGTTGCCGGTGGTGAACAGATCCTTCAGCTCGTGGCCGGACTTGACGGTGAACAGGCTGATCATGGCCTGGCCACCGAAGAGATCCTGGTAGGCGACGTTGTCCTTGGCGACCTGGGAGTCAGAGTTGAGGTAGTTCTCCTGGCCGGTGGTGAACTCCAGGCGCGGTAACCCGAGACCCAGGACGATGGTGACCACTGCCACAACCGCCGCGACGATGCTCGTCCGTCGGCTCAGTGTCTGCCCGATGCCCGACCAGAAGGGTCCGGTCGGACCGGGGACAGGGCCAGGTCCGGTGTCTGGGGGCGCGGTGGACTCGGAGGGCACTTGCGCGCTCGACATCAGCATGCTCCGCAGATGTGGTAGTGGGCCAGGGCTCGACGGGGAGTGTCTGTCGTTCGTTGTACAGGGCTGTATAGCGCAGATCACATCAAGTTAGCTACTCGTCGGTAGTGTTGACTTTCGTATTGATCTGTGAGTGTCGGCGGAAATGGCTGGTCGGGCGCGGTGGCCCGTCGAAAGAAGTTGGTTGGAGTCGTCGGACCGTCGGTCGTGGTGTGGCCCTCGGGGTGCCCATGAAAGTTACCGGCAGGTAGCCTATGGGCGCGCCTACTGGCGAGTAGCAACGTCCGTGTGGCGCCGCCGCGGCGTGTCCGAGCGGCCGAGCGGCCGAGCGTGCGTGTGGCCGAGCGTGCGTGCGGCCGAGCGTGCGTGCGGCCTCGGTGCGGCGGAAGTGCGGTGGCAGCGAGGGGAGGGGCCGTCCATGGGGGCACTACCGGAGCGGCCGCCAGCCGCGCTCGCCCGCGCGTCGCGCCGAGTCGGCCGGGCGCCGGACGAGCCTGGCCTGACCGGCGTGCTTGCCACGGCCGAGAACCTGCTCGGACAGCTGGTGGCGCACGCGGTCGACGCGATCTGGGCGCAGGTCCCGGCCTACCGCACGAGCACGGATGGGCAGCTGCGCGAGGACGTGACCGCGCATGTGGAGGCTGTGTTCCGAGTGTTGCTGGCCAGCGTGGCGGAGCAGCGGCCGACCCGGGCGGAGGATCTCGCGCCCACCCGGGCGCAGTCGCGTCGCCGGGCCAGACAGGAGATTCCGCTCGCCGACCTCCTGCAGGCGTTCCTCGTCGGCCAGCTCACGCTCTGGGAGAGATTGGTGGCGGCCACCCACGCCGACTCCGGTGCCCGCGCCGCGACGCTCGCACTCGCCGCCGATGTCATGCGCCTCACCGAGGCCGGGACCGCGGCGGCGGCCGAGTCCTATCTGGATGAGCAGCAGTTCCAGCTCGCGGACAGCGAACGCCTGCGCCGGGACGTCCTTGAGGATCTGCTGGCCGCGCGCGAGCTGCCGGACGGCCCGAAACGGTCCCTGCTCCGCTCGGTCGGCCTGGGAGCGCGGACCAGGATGGTGGCCCTGTCCGCGGTGCCCGTGGCCCCGTTGTCGGCTGACCAGCAGTTGCAGGACGCCGCTTCGGCCCTGCGCAGAGCGGTGGTCCGCGGCAGCGCCGGTCTGGTCGTGGTGCGGCAGGCGGAGATCGTCGCGGTGTCGCCCGTCCCTGCCTGCGCGGCGGAGGTGGTGGAGCGCCTCGAGGCGTTGGTGGATGCCCTCGGCCGGGACGGGGTGCGCCTCGCGGTGGGTGTCAGCGCCGTGCATGACCAGCTCGTCGAGCTACCCGAAGCCTATTCGGAGGCCTGCCTCGCCCGAAGAAGCCTGGGTGAGTACGGCGGGGTGGTGGTGCTGCCCCTGCTGTCCAGTTTCGACTATCTGCTGATGCGGGACGACTCCCTGGCGCGCCAGCTCGTGCGACCGGCGGTGCGGCGATTCGTCGAAGAGGACTCGGCGTGCGGCTCAAGGCTGATAAAGACGTTTCTCGCATACACCGCCAGCAATCTCAACGCGAAGACCGCGGCCGAGCTGCTGCATCTGCACGCCAATACGGCGTACTACCGGCTGGAGCGCATTGCCGAGCGCACGGGATGTGACCTGCGTTCCGTCGAGGACGTGATCGAACTGATCGTGGCCATCCGCCTGCTCGCGCCCGGCGGTGTGGTGCGGCGGCCGGAGCGGCTCGGCGGGCAGTTTGTGGACGAGTCACAGCCGACTTCGTGACCCGGTCACTAGCTCGCCGGACAGGTGAAGGAACAGAGTGGTTACGGGAACAGAGTGGTTACCGAAACAGAGTGGTTACGCGCCCCACACACACGGTCCCACGGAGGTGCTCGTGCTCAACTTAGCCGTGTTGCTCGAGGACAGCGCACGCGCGGTTCCGGATCGGACCGCCATAGTCTTCGACGATCGCCGCTGGACGTATCACGAGGTGAACGCGATGGCGAACCTCGTGGCCAGCGCACTGGTGGACCGCGGCATCAAAGCGGGGGACCGGGTCGCGTTGAGCTGCCCCAACCTGCCGTACTTCCCGGTCGTCTACTACGGGATCCTCAAGGCGGGCGCGGTCGTGGTACCGCTGTCCATCCTGCTCACCGAGCGGGAGATCTCCTACCATCTGAGCGATTCCGGTGCGCGGGCCTTCTTCTGTTTCGAGGGGGCCGACGACCTTCCCATGGGCGAGCGCGGGCTGGCCGCATTTGATTCCACGCCGGGATGTGACCTCTTTGTTCTCCTCGCGGCGGACCTGGCGGCGCAGGCCGGCCGGGTGCCCGGCGAGACGCTCCTGCAGTTCGCCCAGACCGGCTCGCCCGACTTCAGCACCCGGCACACCGCCGAAACCGACACCGCGGTCGTGCTGTACACCAGTGGAACCACGGGGAGCCCGAAGGGCGTCGAGCTCACCCACAGCAACCTGGTGCACAACGCCTTGATGTGCGGCCGGCTCTTCAACGTCCAGGCGGATGATATCCAGCTGGTGGCCCTGCCGCTGTTCCACACCTTCGGGCAGACCGTTCACATGAACTGCGGATTCGCCACCGGCGCGACCCTGGTACTGCTGCCCAGGTTCACCGCGGAGAAGGCGTTGGATCTCCTCGAGCGGGAGAATGCCACCGTCTTCGTCGGTGTTCCCACCATGTACTGGGCTCTGCTGAACCACGTGGCCGCCACCGGGTACGACGTCGCGGGGGTCTGCGCCAACCTCCGGCTCGCCGTGGCCGGCGGCTCGTCGCTGCCCATGGAGGTCCTCACCTCGTTCGAGGAGCGCTTCGGGGTTCCGGTTCTGGAGGGCTACGGCCTGTCCGAGACCAGCCCGGTCGCCACGTTCAACCGCCTGGACCGGCCGCGCCGGCCCGGTTCGATCGGCCTGCCGGTCTGGGGTGTCGAGATCCGTGTCAGCCGGGACGACGGCACCGAGGCGGCGGTCGACGAGCCCGGCGAGATCTGCGTCCGCGGGCACAACGTGATGAAGGGCTACCTCAACCGCCCGGAGGCCACCGCGGAGGCGATCGACCCGCAGCAGTGGTTTCACACCGGAGATATCGGAACCAGGGATGCCGACGGCTACATCTACGTGGTCGACCGCAAGAAGGACATGATCATCCGGGGTGGTTTCAACGTCTACCCGCGGGAGGTCGAGGAGGTCCTTCTCACCCATCCCGCGGTCAGCCTGGCGGCGGTGATCGGCGTTCCTCACCCCAGCCACGGCGAGGAGGTGAAAGCCTTCGTCGTCCTGCGGGCCGAGGCCGAGGCGACGGAGAAGGAGCTGGTCGACTGGTGCCGCGAGGTCATGGCAGCGTACAAGTACCCGCGGACCATCGAGTTCATGGAGTCGCTGCCCATGACCGCCACCGGCAAGATTCTGAAGCGAGCCCTGACGCCAGGTAAGCCGCATACCGGCACACGGTGCTGAGTTCATTTCTGATTTCGTTGAGCCTTTTCCGTCTCACGTCTGTCCGGCCTGTGGCCGCCGGCCGGTGCCGACGACGGAAAGGCTCATTTCTCCGGAACGGGGCTGGGTGAATCGATGATGAAGCACATCCTGGACGCGATCATGACGGGCGGGCGGCGGTCGCCGGAGCGACAGGCGGAGTTCGCGTCGCTGGCGGTGCCGGAGTCGTATCGGGGTGTGGTGGTGCGGAAGGACGAGGTGGGGTTGTTCGAGGGGCGGGTGTCGCGGGACAAGGATCCGCGGGAGTCGTTGCATGTGGATGAGGTGGCGACGCCGGAGTTGGGGCCGGGTGAGGCGTTGGTGGCGGTGATGGCGTCGTCGGTGAACTACAACACGGTGTGGACGTCGATTTTCGAGCCGTTGTCGACGTTCGGTTTCCTGGAGCGGTATGGGCGGACGTCGCCGTTGGCGCGGCGGCATGATCTGCCGTATCACGTGGTGGGGTC
>NZ_FAOZ01000030.1 GCF_001536285.1 Parafrankia irregularis
GCAGAACTACACCTATGACGGTCTGGACCGGCTCGCGACCCGTAACAGTGCGCCGTTCACGTACGCCGGGTTGGAGAAGGAACCGGCGACGGACTACTCGTCGTCGTTCTCCCGTGATCCGGATGGTGACCTGGTCGCGGTCGGTTCGTCGGCGGGGAACTGGGCGACGCTCACCGACACCCATGGTGATCTCGTCGCGGCGTTCACGACCGCCGGTGCGCTGACCGACAGCCGTAGCTACGACCCGTTCGGTGATCCTGTCGTGGCGGGGAACCCGGCGGTGCATGTGGGTTTCCAGGGCAGCTGGACGGATCCGGATACCGACCGGGTCTCCGCGCAGGCCCGCTGGTACACCCCGGGCACGGGGACGTTCGCGAGCCGTGACACGGCGAGCCTGCCCATCAGCGGGACCGCGGCGGCGAACCGGTACACCTCGTTCGAGATCCATGTCTACCGGGGAGGGCCGGAGGTTGGTATGTACGGAAGTAACGGCTTCTTTAATAAGTACGGCCTGAAAGCGACCGCAGCGGATTCTCCGGAGCAAGTTAATAATCGACTGAAGGGTATCGCTGTTGACTGGGTGCGTAAAATTGGCCAGATTGCGTCTGGTGTCGACATTGCGGGCGATGCTTGGAAGCGTCCTATGATCGGATCGGATCCTTGTCCATGAGGTTTATCCGGGTCGAGTGGGATGGTGAGGGTTGGGTGCTCGACCCGGAGGTTTATGTCCGGGTGCTCCCTGAGCTGTCTCCACGACTTCCGGACGGTGCGCGTTCCTTCGCCACGGATCCCGAGCACTACAACTTCGTGGGGTCACGGTGCGTGAAGGACTTGCGGTTTGAAACTATTAACATCCGGGAATCGGGCGGTGCGCAGATAGATGTAGAGCTCACTTTTGGTGCTAACCCATGGAAGCATGAGGTCGGTCTCTCTATTCTATATATCGGTGTGACGCAATTTAATCTCGACGCATCTCCGATCGGTGAGGGTGCGCGTATCTGGCCTGCAAGTCGACGACTCGGAGACATCCAGCTCGACGAACTCCTCCCGACTCCTGGCGGATGTTCGCATGAGATTAAGTTCACAGGTGGATCGATTACCATCGAATGCTCCGATTTGCGGGCCGAATGGCGGCAGAAGTCAGTCGATACCGCGGAATTGTTGGAGCGGTGAACCGGCCCCGGTCTCGGTGAAGGCCGGGGCGGGCTACCGAGGCCGGACTCGACTGCGGCGAATCGCCCCGGTCTCGGTTGAGACCGGCGCTTTTACTGCGCACGGGCGTCCTGTTCTTCCCTAATCGCCGCGACGTGGCTCGGCGTCGTGACGGGGAGCGTCAGCCAAGTCCCTGAGCGGAGGTCGCACGCTGCTGGGGCAAGCCGGCTCCCTGACCGCTCTCCTTGGCGATCCGGGCACGTGGCGCGCGGCAACCTCGCCGTGCCTCGTCCTGGTATCTCGGGTGTGGCCGCTTCGGTTATCCGTTGAGGAGGGTGATGCGGCGCCCGGCTGGGCTGGTCACGGTGGTGATCGTGGTGCGTTCGTCGATGGGGGGCGCGTTCGTGCGCTGGTCGAAGATCGCGAGGGTGCCGGTCGGCAACTGGAGTCGGTCGAGGGAGCGGTCCAGCTGGAGGAGCCCGGTCTTGAGCGGGTTGGGTCTGCCGGTGCGCCAAGCCTTGATCTCGAGACCCTCGCGCTGGACGTGGCGCGGTCCTCCGAGGGGTGCGTAGGGCCAGCGGAGATGGAGGTCTATGCGGCCGGATCCGAGCGCGTATTCACGTTCGACCTGGCCGGTGCCGTTGACGCCGCGCTGGAGGTAGCCCATGAGGATGAGCTGGGGCGCGGCCTCGTCGTAGTAGCCGCGGCTGGTGAGGAACTCGCCGTTCTCGATCCACCAGGCCGCGAAGTCGGCGAGGACCCGCGGAAGATCGAAACTGCCGTCCGGGCGGACGAAGGTGCGGGGATCGGTGGTGATGCTCTCCTGCACGGAGGAGGACAGGACGCGGACGATGACCTCGCGGTAGATCGGGTTCGCGGCCCGTACTGGTGGGTCGGGCGCGATGAGGCCGAGGTCGCGGACATAGCTGACGTCGTCGTCGTACGGGTCGAGGACGAGCGGGTCCCCGTGCGATCAACGGGGCGATGATCGCACGGACACGGGGTTCGGCCAGCTTGGAGGCCAGTGAGTCCAGGTGGGTGGCGCGCGCGAGGACGAGCCGCTCTTTCGCGGTTTCGAGATGCTCAGGTGTGATCGTTTCTGCGGCGGGCACGGCCATCTCTTCGACGACCTCGCGGGCCAGCGCGTTGACCAGCCACGGCTGGCCGTCTGTGAGCTCGTAGGCGTGCTCGATCGCGCCCGGCGTGAACGGCTGGCCGGTGGTGGCGGTGTGCTGCCCGTAGAGCTCCGCCACCTCGTCCGGGCTGAAGTCGCCGAGCCTGAGCGACTTGAGTTTGATGTTGAATGGGCTCGACGTGCCAAGCCGCGACGGGTCACCGGATGGCCACAGCACTCTCACCGGGCCTGGCCGCCGGGGGCAACCAGCTGCGGGACCTGTTCCTCGAGCCGGCCGAGCAGGCGCTGCATCCGGAGTGGGAGAACGTCACCGAATGCTTCGTCGCGAACCTGCGGCAGGCCGTGGGCACCGACATCGACGATCCCCGCTTCATCGAACTCACCGGGGAACTGTCCCTGGCAAGCCCGCGATTCCGTCAGCTCTGGGCCCGCCACGATGTACGTGGACAGCGCGGAACCCCGCTGCGGATCAACCATCCGCAGGTCGGGGAGATGACGCTCAACCGGGAACGACTGGCAATCAGCGGCACCGAGGGCCTGATGCTCGTCGTGTATCACCCGGATGAGGGCTCCAGTGCCGCGGACAAACTGGCGCTGCTGGCCTCCGCCGAGGGTCGCGCCGGTGGCGAGGGCGGGGGTGAGCAGGCCGCCGTTCGCTCCGGCGCCGACGCATGCGGCGGTCGTGACTGGGATCGCGGATCTTCGGCTCAGGGGCGGGGCGAGGTGTGGATCGTGGCGCGGGGCCAGGAGTTGTTGGCGTAGCCCTTCGGGTTCCACAGCGCCCGCGGCGATTCGGGTTGCAGCGCCCCGGTGTCGTCCCAGGCTCGCGCGATCAGCTCGACGTCCGAGGCGGGAGGAAGCGTGACGTCGGCGTGCCAGAGCTGCCAGGTGTACGCGCCGGCCGCAGGGTCGAGTTCCGCCTGGCGCCAGCTGGCGCCGCCGTCGGCGGACAGATCGACCCGGGCCACCCGGCGGTGCTCCCCGGCCAGCGCGTAGCCGCGCACGGTCGTCCGGCCGGGAGGTACCGACGTCCCGTCGGCGGGGCGCAGGATCGCGCTGTTCAGCGCGATCGGTCCCAGCGACAGGCCGTCTCCCGGGCCTGCCCGGTCGGGATCGGCGTCTGGCGGCAGGAGCCGGTAGGCGACCGCCTGGAAGTAGTTGTCCGACGGCTCGGCCCGCACGACGACCCGCCGGACCCATTTGACGCTGCGTGCCCCGATGTAGCCCGGCACGACGACCCGCAGCGGTGCGCCGTGTGCGGCGGGCAGCGGCCGGCCGTTCATCGCCCAGGCCAGCAGCACCTCCGGCGCGCTCGCCTTGGCGAACGGGATCGAGGCGCCGTAGGGCTGTGCGGGCCTGGCGAGGGGGGAGACGTCGACCGCCTCGAAGGCCACATGCGCGGCGCGGCCGGTCGGGCGGGCGGCAGCGAGGACGTCGGCGAGCCGGACCCCGGTCCACTCGGCGGTGGACGTGGCGCCGTCGCCCCACGGGTCCTCCCCGGGAATCTCCCGCACGGCCGCCATCCCGGCCCGCCGGTTGCCGGCGCACTGCAGGGTCACCGCCAGGGTGCACGGCTCGAAGTCACGGCGCAGATCGGACAACGAGAGACTCAGCGGGCGGTCCACCAGCCCGGCCACGGCAAGCCGCCAGCTGTCCCGATCCGTGCCCGGGACGGGTCCGTGGTTCCGGCTGTAGAACGCCTCGACCGGCGTGATCGGGGCATCGGCCAGCACCCCGGGCGGCGGCTCGGCGTTGAACGGCTCCCGTTCATGGACGACCATGTCGTCCCGCTTGCCCCACATCAACGTCACCACCCCGTCCCGCCGTCGTCCGCTCCCCAGCGGGCATTCCCCGTCCTGACCTGCGGGTATCCGCCGAGCGGACGACACGGCCGCGGTGCTGCGGCGCCCGGCGGTCAGTTCTGCTGCGGCTCCGCCGGGCCTTGCCTGCTCCTGGCTGACCGCCGTCGCAGTCTGCTCATGGCCTCCAGCGCCCGCTCCTGCCACACCGCGTCGCCGTTGTCGCTGAACACGGCGGATGCCGAGAGCAGCAGCGTCTCGGCCGTGGCGTAGCTCCCGCGCTCCTCGTGGACCCGGGCGCGGGTCAGGATCACCCGGCCGCGGACCCTTCCGTCCGGCAGCCGTTCGCACAGCTCGGTGACGGTGTCCAGCATCTCGTCGGCGGCGTCCAGGTCGCCGAGGTCGACGAGGACCGCCGCGGTCGCGGCCATCACGTGCGCCTGGCCGACGGGGTCTCCCGCCGTCTGGACGATGTCCAGGGACTTGCTCAGGTAGGCGTGGGCGCCGGTCGAGTCGCCGCGGGCGACGAGGACGTTGCCGAGGCGGTACAGGGCCTGGGATTCCAGACGCAGGTTCCCGAGGGACTCGGCCAGGTGGAGCGAGTCGGTCGAATACCGCTCCGCGCTCGCCACGTCGCCGACCTCGAGGTAGGTCTGCGCCAGGCCGCTCAGCGCATGTGCCTCGCCGACCGGGTCGCCGGCCTCCTGGAAGTCGGCCAGGGCTGCGCGGTAGCGCTGGAAGGCGCTGTCGTGACGGCCGTGGACCCGGTCGAGGTGTGCCAGGTTGCGCAGGGTGAGCGCGCGGCCGAGAGCGTCGTTGATGCTCTCGAACAGTGTGAGGGCGCGCAGCAGGCCGCCCTCGGCCCAGGCGCCGCCGCGGGCGATGCCCAGGGAGCCGAGCGAGCAGAGGACCGCCGCCTCGCCGCGGGTGTCACCGTGCCGTTGGACCGCCGTCAGCGCCAGTTCGTGCGTGGTTCGCCAGTCGTCGAAGCAGCCCAGCGTCTCGTGGAAGACCACCGAGCCGACCGCTATGTTCCACGCCGCCTGCGGGCGGCCGGTGTTGGCGGCCTGGGCGACCAGGGCCGACAGGGCCGGGCGCTCGTCGGTGAACCAGCCGGTCGGGTCCCGCAGCAGCTTGTCCAGGTCGGCCTCGGCGAGCCCGCAGGCGGGGACCGGGTCGCCGAGGGTCACGAATTCGCCGCCGTAGCCGCGGCGGTGGCTTTCGCGCAGGATCGCCAGGCAGGCGGCGAGCACGTCGTCGACGGCGCGCCGCCGGTCGGCGGCGTCGTCCTCGGTCGCGCAGCGCTCGGCGGCGAACAGCCGGACCAGGCTGTGGACCCTGAACCGGACGCTGTCGGACTGCCGAAGGTCGGGTTCCACCAACCCGGACTGCCGCAGGTCGGGTTCCACCAGTCGGCATTCCACCAGCTCGTCCATCAGCGAGGCCGCGTCATCCGTCCTGGCGCCGAGAGTCGCGGCCGCGTGCCAGGCCGCGAAGTCCGGCACGTTGAGCAGGCACAGCAGCCGGAGGGTGCGGCGGGCCGGCGCCGACAGCGTCTCGTAGGCGACGGCCAGCAGCGCCCTGATGTCCAGGTCGCCGTGCGTGAGCTGGTCCAGGCGCTGCTTCTCGTCGGCCATGCGCCGCACCAGTTCGGCGGCTCCCCAGTGCGGGTGCGAAGCCAGCCGCGAGCCGGCGACGCGCAGCGCGAACGGCAGGCCGTCGCAGAACTGGACGATCTCCCGGAGCGCCTCCGGGTCGGCGCGCAGCCGGTCGCCGGGAACGATCCGGCCCAGCAGGTCGTCGGCGGCGTCGGCGGGCAGCCGGCCGAGCTCGAACTGCACCACGCCGGGCAGGCCGAACAGCCGGCGCCGACTGGTGATCACCACGGCGCAGCCGGCCAGCCCGGGCAGCAGCGGCGTCACCTGCGCCTCGGAGTCCGCGTCGTCCAGCACGATGAGGATCCGCTTGCCGCCGAGCAGGCTGCGCAGCATGTCCGCACGGCTGTCGAGGTCGTCCGGGATCTCGCGGGCGTCCACGCCGAGGCCGCGCAGGAAGCGGTCGAGCACGTTGGCCGGCTCGGCCGGCCGGGGGGTGGAGCCGTCCAGCCGGGCGAACAGCTGGCCGTCGGGGAAGTCGTTGCGCAGCAGGTGCCCGACCTCGACGGCCAGCGCCGTCTTCCCGATCCCGCACATGCCGGTGACGAGCGCGAGCGGGGTGCGGTGCGCCGTGGTGTCCCCGCTTCGCAGCAGCGTCCCGCGCAGCTGCGCGACGTATTCGTCGCGGCCGGTGAAGTCGGGCGCCGCGCCGGGAAGCTGGTGGGGCACCAGGACGATGCGGTGGGCCCCCGGTCCATGCATCCGGGACAGGCTCAACGACGAATCCTGGTTCAGGATCGACCGCTCTGTCGCCTGGAGCTCGTGTCCCGGCTCGATGCCGAGCTCCTCGCGCAGGATGGAGCGGACGTTCTGGTAGGCCGCCAGCGCGTCGGCCTGCCTCCCGGCGCGGTAGAGCGACACCATGAGGAAGCCGTGGAGGCGCTCGCGGAGCGGGAACTCGGCGCACAGCGCCGCGAGTTCGTCGGGGTCCTCCCTGCCGAGCTTCAGCCGGATCTCCGCCCGCTGCTCGACAGCCTTCACCCGGCGCTGCTCCAGCAGCACGGCCATCGACTCGGCGACCGGGCCGGACAGCTTGTCGTAGGCCGGCCCGCGCCACAGCCCGAGCGCCCGCTCCAGCAGCCGCAGTGCCTGCTCCGGCTCCCGGCCGTGGTCCAGCGCCTTCACCTCGTCCATCAGCCGCTCGAACAGCCGGCTGTCGACGGATTCGTCCGGCACGTTGAGCGCGTAGCCGACGGGGTGGGTGTGGATGCTGTCCGGATCGCCGAGCACGGAGCGAAGCGCCGAGACGCAGATGTGGACCTGGGCCCGCGCGGTGCGTGGCGGATTCTCGTCCCACAGCGCTGTGATCAGGCGGTCCAGCGGAACGATGCGGTTCGGCTGCGCTGCCAGCACCGCGAGCATCATGCGGTTGCGCCGCGCCGTGATCGCTATCGGGACTCCGTCGCGGACGACCTCGAAAGGCCCGAGCATGCGAAATCGCAGATCAGCCACGGCTCACCTCGAGAAACGTCCGCCGGACGGACCGCAGTAAGGCGGGCGAGTTCCGTCCCGACCGTGGTGTAGGCCGAACCGTTGGAACCGCGCGGATCCTGCTCCCCATCGTCCACTCCCGTGATCGGTCGCGCGTCGAGTGAAATCCGTCGTGTCTCACCCGAATCTGACAAGGGGGGTTCGAACCGGAGCCCCGGAAAGTTTGCCGACGCGGAGACAACTTTGCCGAGGCCCCGGGGTTCGAACGCGCGTCCACATACCAGGACCCTGATGCGAGGGTCGGAACCTGGAGCGTCGAACCGACGTATGCCAGAAGATGCGCTGGTGAATATCGGTGCCACGCTCCGCGGGTGACGTGGAGAACGCACGAATGAACCGCACGTTCGCGCAGGCAGGGGCCCCGGCGCCGTGCGCGGCGATGTTCCACGGCGACTCGCGGTCTTCGGTCGACGGCGCCCCATCGCGGCGCTATCGGAGCCCGCGCCCGGACGATAGCGGCGGCCGATAGAGCCGCGGAAGCACGGCCTCCTAGCTTTCCGGACGTCAGCTCACCGGGCACCGACGTAGGGGGAATCTCATGAAAGGGCAAGGTCTGCTTCCAGCGCCTGGCCTGGTCGCGGCTCTGATGGTGGAGTCCGCCGGCGCCGCCACCATGGTGAGCGCCGGGAGCGGGGTGGGCACGCCATGGGACTGACCGCATCGGCCGGCGAGGCCGCTGAGACCGGCGAGGCCGCCGGGGCCGGCGCGGCGACCGGATCCGAACCCGGATTCCAGGTGGTCGTGAACAGCGAAGGCCAGTACTCGATCTGGCCGGCCGACAGGGAGTGCCCGGCCGGCTGGTTCCAGGAGGGCACGAGTGGCGGCCGGCAGGAGTGCCTCGACCACATCGAGCGGGTCTGGACCGACATGCGGCCGCGGAGCCTGCGCGAGCACATGGCGCGGGTCACCGCCTCCTGAACCGGCGCCCCAACCGGCTCTCCAACCAGCAACGGCCTGACACAGCGACAGGGGTGGACGATGAGTTTGCCGGTCGGCGGCGCCCGCGGGGGCGTCATGCTGGACGGTGCGGACGAGACCGCCGGTTCCGGCTTCGAGCGCGTGGAGACCACAGCCGGGACGACAGCCGCGACGTCTGCCGCGACGACAGCCGCGACGTCTGCCGCGACGTCCGATGCCTTCCCGGCCGCCGGGCTGGACGAGGCCGCACTGGCCCGAGTCCTGGCGCCCTTCGACCCGGCGGCGATCGCGGACGTCTATCCCCTGTCCGCCCTGCAGACCGGCATCCTGTTCCACGCCCTGCACCGGCCGGACCGCAACGACTACCTCTCCCAGAACGCCTACCGGATCGAGGGCGACCTCGACGCCGAGGTCTTCGTCCGCGCCTGGGCGCAGGTCCTGGAGCGTCATCCGGCGCTGCGCACCACCTTCGCCTGGGCCGATCTGCCGCATCCGGTCCAGATCGTCCACCGCGGCCTGGTGCCGCGGATCCGCCGGGCCGACTGGCGCGGCCGGTCAGCGGACCCGGACGTCGCCGCCGCGGACCCGGACGCCACCGCCGCGGCGCTGGAAGACCTGCTCGCCGCTGAACGCGCGCGTCCGCTGGACCTGGAGCACACGCCGCCGATGTGCTTCGACCTGATCCGCACCGGTGCCGCCGAGCACCTGCTGGCCTGGCACCAGCACCACATCCTCTTCGACGGCTGGAGCGCCTCCGTCGTCCTCGACGAGGTGTACCAGACGTATGCGGCGCTGCTGCGCGGCGAGCGCCCGCGGCTGGCCGCGCCGGTCCCCTTCCGCCGGCACATCGACTGGCTCGGCGCCCGCGACAGGGAGGCGGAGCATGCCTTCTGGCGCCGCACCATGGCCGGTTTCGGCGTCCCGACCCGCCTGCCGTTCGTCGGCGCGGCGGAGCCGGACGGTCTCGGTACCGTGGTCAAGGATCTTCGCGAGGTGCCCGAGCAGCTGTTCGCCCGGGTGCGCGACTTCGGCCGGGAGCACCGGCTGACCGTCAACACGATCCTGCAGGGCGTCTGGGCGCTGGTGCTGAGCCGGCACAGCGGCGGGCGAGACGTTGTGCACGGCGCGGTGATGTCCGGCCGTTCCGGCGGGCAGCCCGGCGTCGAGTCGATCGTCGGCCTGCTGGCCAACTCGGTGCCCGTCCGCGTCGACGTCGACCCCGCGGCGCGGGTCGTGCCGTGGCTGACCGCGTTGCAGCGCCATCTCAACGATCTGCGGAAGCTGGAGCATTCCGGGCTCGCCGACGTCCGGCGCCGCTCCGAGGTGATGGCCGGCGAGCAACTGTTCGAGACCGTCGTCAACTTCACCGCCTTCGCGGCCCCCGACCCCGAGCCCGTCGCCGGACTGCGGGTGAGCCAGGTCCGGGCCTACGAGCAGATCGGCTACCCGCTGGGTGTCACCGCTGTCTCCCGGCGCGACGGGCTCCTGCTCCAGTTCGCCTACGAGCCCGGCCGGGTGCCGCGCGCCGACGCCGAGCGCTTCTTCGGCCACGTCGAGCAGGCCCTCGCCGACCTGGTGGCGGACCCACAGCGGACGCTGGGGGAGGTCTCCTTCCTCGGCGCCGAGGAACGGCGACTGGTGACGCGCGACTGGGCCGCCCCCGGCGGTGCCTACCCGCGCCATGCCACCGTCGGCGGCCTGTTCGAGCAGGCCGCCGACGCCCACCCGGACGCGGTGGCGCTCGCCGTCGGGGACTCCGAGCTGACCTACGCCGCGCTGGACGCCGCCGCCAACCGGATCGCGCGAACGCTGCGGCGCCACGGCGTCACCTGCGACTGCCGGGTCGGCATCGCGCTGCCGAAATCCGAGGCGCTGGCCGTCGCGGTGCTCGGCGTCGTCAAGGCCGGCGGCGCCTGCCTGGCACTGGACCCGGCCAACCCGCCGGCCCGCAACGCGCTGCTGATCGGCGACGCCGATCCGGCCGTCGTGCTGGCATGCCGCGAGACCGCCGCCGGGCTCGGCGACGCCGCCGCGGGGCGCACCGTGGTGCTCCTGGACGATCCGGCGACGGCCGCCGCCATCGCGGCCGAATCCGCCGAGCGCCTGGCGGACGTCGCCTCGCCGCTGTCGTTCGTCCACGTCTGCTACACCTCCGGATCCACCGGCACGCCCAAGGGCGTCGGCCTGAACCACCGGGCCGTCGTCCGGTTCGCGCATCGGCCGGACTACCTGGCGTCCGGCCGGGGCGAGGTCTTCGGCCAGCTCCAGTCGCTGGCCTGGGACGGCTCGCTGATCGAGCTCTACGCCACCTGGCTCAACGGCGGCACGCTGGTGATGCCGCGGCCCGGCCGGCTCGACATCCCGGATATCGCCGCGCTGCTCAGGCGGCACGGCATCACCACGCTCGGCCTGACCACCGCGCTGTTCCACCAGATCGTGCAGCATGACATCGAGGCGCTGGCCAGCGTGCGGCAGATGATCACCGGCGGGGACGTGCTGCTGCCCGAGGCCTTCACCGCCCCGCTGCACAGGTACCCCGGGATCTCGGTCATCGCGTGCTACGGCCCCACCGAGAACACGACCCTCACCACGTCGATCACGGTGACCGACCCGGAGCAGGTCGGCGCCCGCGTCCCGATCGGCCGCCCGGTGCGCGGCTCGACCGTGTACGTCCTGGACGAGTCGCTGCGCCCAGTCCCCGCCGGCATCGTCGGCGAGCTCTACACCGGCGGCGACGGTGTCGCCCGCGGCTATCTGAACCAGCCCGCCGCGACCGCCGGACGCTTCCTGCCGGATCCGTTCAGCCCGGCCCCCGGCGCGCGCATGTACCGGACCGGCGACCTGGCGCGCTGGCGCGGCGACGGGGTGCTGGACTTCGTCGGCCGCGCCGACAACCAGGTCAAGGTGCGCGGATACCGGATCGAGCTCGGCGAGATCGAGGCCCGGCTGACCCAGCACCCTGGCATCGGCGAGGCGGTGGTGATCGCGCTGCCGGACGCCTCCGGGCACAAGCGGCTGGTCGCCTATCTGGTGGCCGCGCCCGGCGCGGCGGTCCCGGGCAGCGCGGAGACCAGGCGCTTCATCCAGCAGACGCTGCCCGTGTACATGACGCCGTCCGCGGTCGTCCCCCTGCCGCGGCTGCCGCTGACCTCCAGCGGCAAGGTCGACAGGGCGAAGCTGCCGGATCCGGCGGAGGCCGGGCAGGACGACAAGGCGGCGAAGGTCGCGCCGCGCGACGACACCGAGCGGGCGCTCGCCGAGCTGTGGGCCCGGATCCTGGGGCGGCCGGAGATCGGCGTCCATGACAACTTCTTCGAGCTCGGCGGCGATTCGATCCTGTCCATCAAGTTCGCGTCGCAGGCGCGCAAAGCGGGGATCGCGCTGTCGTCGGGGGACGTGTTCGCCCATCAGACGATCGCGGAACTCGCGGCGGCGGTGGCCGGCGGCGCCTGCGCCGGGCCGCTCGCCACGGCCGAACAGGGCCCGGTCGTCGGCGAGCCGCCATCCACCCCGATCCAGCGAGCCATACTTCCGTCCTCGTCCTCGTCCTCGTCCTCGTCCTCGTTCTCGTTCTCGTTGGCGGCCGAGGACCGCTGGCTGGGCCGGTTGGGTCCGGATCCGGCACTGCTGTCGGCGCTGATGGCGCGCTACCGCACGCCGGGAGCCGGCGTGGCCGTCGCCCGCGACGGCGTGATCCAGGCCTGGGGCCTCGGCACGACCGAGGCGGGCGGGTCGGATCCGGTGACCACGCGCACGGTCTTCCAGCTCGGTTCCATCAGCAAGCACCTCACCGTGTTCGCGGTGTCCGCGCTCGTCCAGTCCGGACGGCTCGATCTCGACACCGAGGTGAACCACTACCTCCGCGGCTGGGAGCTGCCGTCTTCGCACGGCCCGATCACGCCGCGGACGCTGCTCGACCACACCTCGGGACTGAGCCAGATCGACGTCGACATGTATGCGCCGGACGAACGGCTGCCGGCGATCTCCGACCTGCTGGCCGGGTCGGCGATCGGCGTGGTTCGGGCCCCGGGCTCGGAGTACGAGTACTCCGGCGCCAACTACGCGGTGATCGAGAAGGTCGTCACCGACGTCACCGGTCTGGCCTTCGCGGCGGCGATGGAGCAGCTCGTCCTGGCGCCGCTGGGCATGGCGGACTCGTCCTTCGACCCGGACTTCCCGAAGCACCGCGGCGCTGACGTCGCCCTCGCGCACGCCGCCACCGGCCGCCGGTACCCGGGGGGCTGGCGGAAATCCCCCTCGATGGCGGCCGGCGGCATGTGGTCGACACCACGCGACGTCGCCCTGGCCGCCGTCGAGATCCTCGACGCGATGGCCGGCCGGGGCAAGGTCCTGACCGGCGACTCGGCGCGCGCCCTGACCGGCGACCTCGCGAACGGATACGGGCTGGGCACCGTCGCCAAGTCCGCCGACGGCCGCCGGTGGATCGGCCACCCGGGCGACAGCCCCGGCTTCCGCGCCCTGACCGCGCTCGACCCCGACAGCCGCACCGCGGTCGTGGTGGCCGCCAACGGCGACGGAGCGGGACTCCTGCTGGAAGAGCTGTTCGGGGAGCTGCAGCCGAGCCTGCTGATGCGGGTGCAGGGCCCCAGGAAGTTCACCTGACGTCCCACCCGCCGTGTATCGACCGTCCCGACCGTCCCCGACCCGTCCCCGACCCGTCCCCGTTTCGTCCTCGTTCCGTCCTCGGCATGGCGGCCGGGGCCTTTCAGGAGGTGCCGATGAGCATCGACGTTCGTGCCGAGGGCCTGGCGGCGACCGGCCCCTCGGCGGCAGAACGCCGCCTCCGTGCGGCGGCCGACCGCCGCTCCGGAGGCGGCGGCATCCCGTCCCGTCAGTCCGCCGACGCTCCGCTCTCCGCGGCCCAACGGGGCGTCTGGATCGCCGACGCCATGCTCGGCAACTCTGGCGTCTACAACCTGAGCCATCTGGTGTGGCTGCGCGGCGGCCTGGACCCGGTGCGGCTGCGGGCCGCGCTCGGGGCGATCGTCGAACGGCACGAGATCCTGCGCACCGTGTTCGCCGGGGTGGACGATCCCCGGCAGGTCGTGCGCGCCGCCGACGGGTTCGAGCTGCCGCTGCACGATCTCGAGGTGCTCCCGGAGGCACGGCGGCGGGCTGAGGCGATGCGCGTCGCGCAGGCGGAGGCCGGGCGGTCGTTCGACCCCACCGAGGGCCCGCTGTTCCGCGCCGCGCTGATCCGGGTCGACGCCGGGACGCACCTGCTCGTCCTGAGCATGCACCATCTGCTGGCCGACGAGTGGGCGCTGGGCAACCTCATCGCCGAGGCGAACGCCTTCTACAACGGCGCCGCGGTCGGGGACCTCGCCATCCAGTACGGCGACTTCGCGGCCTGGCAGGTGGCACGCCTGGCCGACGGGCTGGCCGACCGCCAGCTCGCGTACTGGCGTGAAGCCCTCGCCGATCTGCCGCACACCCTCGACCTGCCCACGGACCGGCCGCGAGGGGCGCGGCCGTCGCATGTGGGCCATCGCCGCGCGCTCCGCCTGACCGCCGAGGAGGCATCGGCCTTCCGGCGGCTGGCCGCGGACCACGGCGTCACCGCGTTCAGTGCGATGACCGCGGTCTTCGCCCTCGTCCTCGCCCGGCACGCCGGGCAGCGGCGGTTCGCGTTCGGCACCGCGGTGTCCGCGCGCAGCCGGGTGGAGACCGAACCGCTGATCGGGCTGTTCGCCAACACGGTGGCCATCCCGCTCGACGTCGCCCCCGAGGCCCCGGCGGACCGGCTGCTGCGCGCGGTCCACGCCTCGGTGGTCGAGGCGCTCGACCACCAGGACGTGGCGTTCGACCGCGTCCTCGGCGAGCTCGGTGTGCCGCGCAGCATGGGCCGCCATCCGGTCTGCCAGGTGCTCGTCCAGTGGGCCGAGGACGCCGCCGGCGGCGGCTGGCGGCTGGCCGGCGTCGAAGCGGAGCCGGTGACGCTGGGCCACGGATCGGCCAAGGCCGACGTGACGCTCGTCGGCGTCGGCGGCGGCGTCGGCGGCGCGGACGGCATCGAGTTCGAGATCATCTGCGAGCGGGACCTGTTCGAGCCGGAGACCGCCGAGCTGCTCCTCGGCCACTTCGCCACCGCGCTGCGCCACCTGGCCGCGCGCCCCGCGACCCTCGTCGGGGACGTGCCGCTGGCGACCGCCGAAGAGCAGCGGCGTCGGGAGACCGAATGGCGCGGATCGTTGGGGGACCTCGCCCTCGACGCCACGATTCCGCAGCTCTTCGACGAGATCGTGGCGCGGCAGCCGGACGCGCCAGCTCTGACATCCGGGGATGGTGCCACCACCCTGAGCTACGCCGAGCTCGACGCCGCCGCCGACCAGCTGGCGGACCGGTTGCGGCGGCTCGGCACCACCGTGGACGCGTGCGTCGGCGTGGCCGTGGCGCGCTCGGTCGACATGGTCGTCGCGATGGTGGCCATCGCCAAGGCCGGCGGCGCCTGCCTGCCCCTCGATCCGGCGAACCCGGCCGAGCGCAACGCGCTGCTGATCGCGGAGCGTGACCCGGCCGTCGTCATCGCCGGCCACGCCTGGCAAGCCGCCCTCGGCGACGCCGCCGCCGGCCGCGCGGTGATCGTCCTCGACGACGAGGGCGGCCGCGGGCGCGTCACCGAGGAGGTACGTCCCGAAGCCCGGACCACCACCGCCACTACTACCGCCAGTGCCAGTGCCACCGGCTCGAGCCTGGCCCACGTCTGCTACACCTCCGGATCGACCGGCACCCCGAAGGGCGTCGGCATCACCCACCGCGGCATCGTCCGGCTGACGCGCGGCCACCACCCCGCCGTCTACGGCCCGGGCCAGACCGCGGTGCTGCTCGCCCCGATCGCGTTCGACGTCTCGCTCATCGAGCTCTGGGGCTCACTGCTGAACGGCGCGCGGCTGGTCGTGCCCGAACCCGGGCGCCTGGACATTCCGGTGGTCGCCGACCTGCTGCGCCGCCACGGCATCACCACCCTGATCCTGATCACACCGGTGTTCCACCAGATCGTGCAGGGCGACGTCGATGCCCTGGCCGGAGTGCGCCACCTGCTGGTCGGCGGGGACTCGATGGCCGCCGCGGCCCTCACCACCGCGCTGCGGGCTCTCCCCGACCTGCAGGTGATCGCCTGCTATGGACCTACGGAGAACACCGGGATCACGACGTCCATCGACTACGTGGACCCGGCGAGTGTCGGCACCCGGGTACCGATCGGACGTCCGACCCCGCACAGCACCGTCCACGTGCTTGACGAAGCCCTCCGTCCGGTCCCGGCAGGGGTTGTCGGGGAGCTGTACTCCGGCGGCCACGGACTCGCCCGGGGCTACCTGGGCCACCCGGCCGCGACCGCGCAGCGGTTCCTGCCGGACCCGTTCAGCGCGGTGCCCGGCGCCCGCATGTACAGGACCGGCGACCTGGTTCGCTGGCGTACCGACGGCATGCTGGACTTCGTCGGGCGGATCGACGGGCAGGTGAAGATCCGGGGCTTCCGGATCGAGCTCGGCGAGATCGAGACCCGGCTGGCCCTGCACCCCGGCGTCGCCGAGGCCGCTGTGGTGGCCCGCCCGGACGCCGACGGGCACAAGCGGCTGATCGCCTACATCGTCGCGCCGCCCGGAGCCCGGGCGCCGGGAGCGGCCGAGGCCAAGCGCTTCATCCAGCAGGCGCTGCCCGAGTACATGACACCCTCCGCGATCGTCGTCCTGGACCGGATGCCGCTGACCGCCCACGCGAAGCTCGACCGCGACGCCCTGCCAGACCCCGCCGGACTGCCGGACTCAGTGGCCGCGGACCGGACCGCGCCGCGCACCGCGGTCGAGGAGATCCTCGCCGGGATCTGGAGCAGGGTGCTCGGCGTGCCCGAGGTCGGCGTCCACGACGGGTTCTTCGACCTGGGCGGTGACTCGATCCAGTCGATCCGCATCGCCTCCGAGGCCCGCCGGGCCGGACTCGTCCTCGCCTCGGCGGACATCTTCGACCATCCGACGATCGCCGAGCTGGCCGAGACGTCGGTCGGTTCGGGGCCGTCCGGGCCGGCCGTCGACCCGGATCGGGGCCCGGCCGTCGACCCGGAACAGGGCCCGGTCGTCGGCGAGGTTCCGCTGACTCCGGTCCAGCACTGGTTCACCCGCCAGGACTACGCGAACGGCCGCTTCAACCAGGCCGTCCGGCTGGCCTGGGACACCGAGCCCGACCCGGCCGCGCTGGCCGGAGCCCTGGACGCCCTGCTCGCCCACCACGACGCCCTGCGGCTGCGTCTCACCCGTTCCGACGGCGTCTGGCAGCAGCGGGTGGAGGCCGAGGAAGCCGAGAACGTGCTGGAGGTGATCGATCTCGACGACACCGCGCCGGGGGATCAGGAGGCCGCGATACTCGCCGCCGCGGCCCGAGCCCAGGACACCATCAGCGCCGCCGACGGACCGCTGGTCCGCGCGGTGCTGTTCCGCGGCGCCGAGGCCGGCCCCCAGCTCGTGCTGGCGATCCACCACCTGGCCGTGGACACCGTGTCGTGGGGGATCCTGCTGGAGGACCTCGCGACCGCCCACGCGGACGTCGCCGCGGGACGGCAGCCGTCGCTGCCCGCCAAGACGACCTCGTTCCAGCGCTGGTCGAAGGCGCTGAGCGCCCACGCCCGCAGTGCCGGTTTCGACGCCGAGGCGGCGTTCTGGGCCGACTACCTCGTCGGTGACGACGACGAGGGCCGCCTGCCGGCCGACCGCCCGGCGGGCTCGAACACCGTCGCCGACGAGGCGACCGTGGGCGTCGACCTGACCGAGGACGAGACCTCGGCCCTGCTGCGCCGGATGCCGGCGGCGCACGGCGCGCAGGCGGTCGAGGTGCTGCTCACCGCGCTCGCCACCACGCTGAGCGGCTGGACCGGTGCGGCCGCGCACGTCATCGACCTGGAAGGCCACGGCCGCGAGCCGGTCGTCCCCGACGCCGGGCTCGACGTGTCGCGCACCGTCGGTTGGTTCACGGCGCTGCACCCGGTGCGGCTGGAGCCGCCGGCGTCGGACGACCCGGTCGAACGCCTCACCGCGGTCCGCGACCAGCTCCGCTCGATCCCGCACAAGGGCGTCGGCTACGGGATGGCGCGCTACCTGCGTGGTGGCGTGGACGGCGGCGACGTGCCGCCGAGCCCGGCACGCCTGGTCTTCAACTACCACGGGCAGATCGCCGCCGGCGCGGGCGGCGCGGACGGCGCGGTCAGGCGCCTGCGAGCCCCGGCGGGCCCCGAGATCCAGGGCACCGCCCTGCGTCCCTACCGCCTGGAGGTGACCGCCGCCGTGGTCGCGGGATCCCTGCGCGTGACGTGGACGTACTCCTCGGCGCAGTACGACGCGGCCACGGTCGCGTCACTCGCCGACGCCTGTCGCACCGAGCTCCGGGCCCTGATAGCCACCACGACCACCACCGAGATCAGGCGGTAGCCCCATGCGCGAGCTGCTCCGGAACCGCGAGTTCGCGTTCCTGTTCGTCGGCCAGGTCACCAGCATGATCGGTGAGTCGATCATGCTGATCGTGCTGGCCATCTGGGTCAAGGAGCTGACCGGGTCCAGCGGCCAGGCCGGCGCGGTCGTGCTGGCCGTCGCGGCCCCGGCGCTGGTCGCGCCGCTGCTCGGCTGGGCCGTGGACCGGGTGCGGCGCCGGCCGTTCCTGCTGTGGGTCAACCTCCTTTCGGCCGTCGCCCTGCTGCCGCTGCTCGCGGTGCGCGATCGGCATGAAGTCTGGATCGTCTTCGCGGTCTCGGTGGCCTACGGCTTCTCCTTCAGCCTCAACACGGCCGGACTGGCCGGGCTGCTCAAGGTGACGGTCGCCGGCGACCGGCTGGTCGAGGCCAACAGCCTGCTGCGCTCGGTGCGCGAGGGCTCACGGCTGCTCGGGCCACTGGCCGGCGCCGGACTGTACGCCTGGGCCGGCGTCTCGGCGGTGGTCATCGTGGACGCCGCGACCTTCGTCATCGCGGCGGTGACGCTGACGGCGATGCGCGTCGTCGAGGACCGGCCGCGGCCGACCGAGCTGCACTGGGCCGCCGAGGCCGGCGCCGGCTTCCGCCATCTGGCGGGCGAGGCGGCGCTGCTGCGCTGCGCGATCGCGATGGGGCTGGCGTTCCTCGTGTTCGGCGCCGTGAACCCGGGCGTCTTCGCGTATGTGGACCAGGGCCTGCACAGGCCCGCCACGTTCGTCGGCGTGCTGATGACGGTGATGGGGCTCGGCGCGGTACTCGGCGCGCTCGCGGCCCCGAAGCTGGTCAGGGTGCTGGGGGAGTCCGCGGCCGTCGCCGTCGGCCTGGGCGCGCTCGGCGCAGGGCTCGCGGCGCTGGTCTATCCGCGCCTGTGGCTCGGGCTCGCGGTCGCGCCGGTCGTGGGCTTCGGCGTCTCGGTTGTCGCGATCGCCTTCACGACGCTGATGCAGCGCCGCACTCCCGCGCCGTTGATGGGACGGGTGTCGACGGCCACCGACCTGTTGGTCGGGGCGCCGCAGACGGCGTCGATCGCCGCCGGGGCGGTCCTGGTGTCGGTGGTCGACTTCCGGTGGCTGTTCGGCGGAGCGGCGGCGGCACTGCTGATCGCGGCGTCCGGGCTGTGGACGGTGCGCGAGCGGGTATCCGCTGGCGGCGAGGACGGCGACGGCCCGCCGGACGGCGACAGCGCTGAAAAACGCGGCGGTGCTGAAAAGGGCGACGGCGTTGAGAAAGGCGACGGCGCTGAGAACGGCTACGGCGCTGAGAGCGCCGGCTCGGGGGGCGCCGGCTCGGGCTCCGTCCCCGGCAGCGGGAATCAGGACCTGATCCTCCAGGACCAGACATGAGGACGGCCGCCGTCCCGGTGACGCACTCGCAGGCTTCGCTGTACTTCGCGGAGGCGATGTGCCCGGAGGAAGGCGCCTACAACATGGCCTTCGCGATCGACGTGGAGGGCCCGGTGCCGGACGCGGGCCTGGTCGCGGCTGCGCATCGGGCCTACCGGGCGATCCCGGCGCTGCGGCTGCGGCTCGGCATCGACGACGTTTCCGGGGAGATCGTCTCCTGGTTCCACGACCAGCTGCCGGACGTCGAGGTCGTCGACCTGGACGGTGCCGGACCGGACGCGGTGGCAGACGCGGTGGACGCCGCGACGCGCCGCGCGATCGACATCGACGAGGGCGGGTTGGCGCGGTTCGGAGTGCTGCGGACCGGGCGGGCGGCGGCGACGTTGGCGGTGGTGTTCCATCACCTGGTCGCCGACGGCCTGTGCCACATGCCTTTCGCGGAGCGGCTGGCGCGGTGTGTGGTCGGCGATCTGCCGGAGGACGACGGCCGGGACTACGTCGGTCTCGTCCGGCGGATCCGTGAACGGGAGACGCGCGCCGCCGCCGAGCTGCGCGGTGTCTCGTTCGCGCGACTGCCCGAGGATCTCCTGGCGCGGACCCGCCTGCCGTGCCGTAGGGACGGCGCCGTCTCGCGGGGCGGGCGCACGGTGGTGATCGTTGACGCGGGGACCACACGAGGCCTGCGGGAGCTGGCCCGACGGTTGGAGACCAGCTTGTTCAAGGTTCTGATCGGTGCGGTGCACCATGCGCTGCCGGCCGACGACGACGGCGGCGCGAGCGTGGTGTGCACGGCGGCGTCCCAGCGTCCGGCGGGTGGGGAGGCGGACTCCCTGATCGGCTGTTTCATCAACGAAGTGCCGCTGCCGGCGGCGCGGTACGGCTCCGACACGGTGGCCGACATCGTGCTGCGGGAGGGCGCCGGCTGGCATGCCGACCTGCGCCGGCGCGACTTCCCGTTCGCCGAGCTGGCACGCCGGGCCGATCCGGCGGGGACGTCGGCGGCCCGCCTGGACAGCGTCATGGTCGGCTACCGGAAGCTGCCCCGGACGATGCGGTGGACAGGTGCCGGAGTGACCTGTCGGGCGGTGCTTGAGCAGCCGTTCCCGACGCCGAAGACGGAGATCTCGCTCCGGTTCCTGGACCGGGGCGACACCTTGGAGTGCGAGGTGCAGTGGGGGCGCGGCCTCGTCGAGACGGCGGGCGCCGCGTTCGCCGATGAGCTGGGACGGTCGTTGGCCGGTGCCGGTGCCGGTGCCGCCGCTGGTGCCGCCGCGGGTGCTGGTGCTGGTGCCGCCATGGTCGCGGAGGTCGCGAAATGAGCCATGGGACGGGGTGGGCCCCGCACGCGGCGGGGCCGGTGGGCCGGGTGCCGATCGGTGACGGCTCGCGCTGGGCGTTGTGGGATCTGGTGGAGCTGCGGACCGCCGGGTTTCCGGCAGCCGACATCGCCGTGCTTTTCGATCCCGGACTCGCGGAGCTCGCGGTCGGCGACGACGAGGAGAAGTTCCTGGCCGCGTACACGCAGGCCGTGGACTCGGTCGCGACGGTCGCCAGGCGCGTGGCCTCCGATCCCCGCTTCCAGGAGGCCGTGACCTGGCAGAACCCGACGATGTTCCGCGACTGCGTGGCGAAGATCGCCGAAGGTACGCGGAGCCGTCCGGGGCAGCGGCGGCGGCGTGAGCTCAAGGTGGTGAGCTACCTGCAGCGCTACGCCCTGAAGAACGACACGATCGGGTTCTTCGGGCCGGTCGGATTCGCGCGCGTCGGCGACGACGGACCGGCGCTGCGGCAACAGCCGGGTCCGGCGCTGCTGGCGCGGCGGCGGGTGTACTTCGAGCAGTGGGCGATCGACGCGGTGGCGCGGCGGATCAGCACCGATCCGGAAGTGCGGCCGTGGCTGCGGCCGCGGCGGTCGGCGGCGGTGGTGGTGCGGGACGGACTCGCCCGCCGGCCGCACGGTGCGCCGATCGCCCTGACACGGCACGAGGCGGAGATCTTCGAGCTTTGCGACGGGTCGCGGACGGCGGCGGAGATCGCCGGCTTCGACGCCGTGGCCGAGGACTGGCTGGAAGCCGGCCTGATCATGCTCGAGATCGACGCGCGGGTCGAGGACGACCCCGAGGTGCGCCTTCGCGAGGAGGTGCTGCGGATCGGGGACGCGACGGTGCGGGACCGCGTGCTGGCCGGCCTGGACGAACTGATCATCGCCCGCGACGCGGTCGCGGCCTGCGCCGGGGACGCGGCGAGGCTGGCCACGGCAGGGCAGCGGCTCGACGAGGTCTTCGAGCGCCTGGCGGGGGAGGCAGCCAGCCGGCGCGGCGGGGAGGCCTATGCCGGACGTCGGGTGGTCTACGAGGACACCGTCCGCGACGTGGAGGTGCGGATCGGGCCGGAGTTCCTGGCGGCGGCCGAGGCGCCGCTGGAGTTGCTGCTGGACAGCGCTCGATGGCTGGTGGCGGAAGCCGCGCAGGCCTACCGGGAGCGTTTCGACAAGGTTTTCGACGCCTGTCTCGCGGCGGGCGGCGACTCCGGGGCCTCGGCCGCGTCCCCGGACCCGACCTCGGTCGCCTTCGGCGCCTTCCTCGCGGCGGCGACCCCGGACCTGGCCTTCTCCTACCGGGAGCTCCCCGACCCGGTCGCCGCCCTGATTCCCGAGTTCCAGCGCCGCTGGGCCGCGATCCTGGCCGTGCCGACCGGCGTCCGGCGCCACGAGCTCCGATCGGCCGATCTCGTCGCCGCGGTGCGTGCGGCGTTCCCGGTCCGGGAGCTGCCGTGGTCGTCGGCGGTGCACCACTGCCCGGACATCATGGTCGCCGCCGCGAGCGCCGACGCCGTCAACCGCGGCGACTTCCTCCTCGTCCTCGGCGAACTCCACCTGACCGCGAACACCCTGGACGCCCGCGTCGTGCTCCAGCAGCACCCCGAGCCGGAGCAGCTGACCGCAGCGGACGCCCGCGACCGCCGCGGCCCGCGCATCCAGCCGGTGCCGGCGAAGGCCTCCAGCAGCGTCAACTCCCGGGTGTACCCGCCGGCGATGAGATCGTCCGACGACCTGTTCTGGACGCTGCACACCCGCCACACCGGAGCCGCCGGGCAGATCCTGCCCGGCGCCGGGCTGCGCGTGCATCGTGAGCAGGGCGTCCTGCGGGTCCGCTTCGAGGACCGCGGGTGCTGGGATCTGCTCGAGGTGCTCGGAGAGATCATCGGCGCGGCGGTGATGAACGCGTTCAAGCCGATCGGCACGGCCGGCCACCGCCCGCGCGTCACCATCGACCGGATGGTCATCGCCCGGGAGGCGTGGGGGTTCGCGCCGGCCGAGCTGCGCTGGGCGTTCGAGAAGGACGCGGCCCGCTGCTATCGCGGGGCACAGGCGTGGCGGCGTGCGGCCGGCCTGCCGCCGCGGGCGTTCTACCGGGTCGCGGTCGAGGACAAACCGCTGTTCGTGGACTTCAGCAGCGTGGCGTTGGTGAGACTGCTCGCAGCCGCCGTCAGGTCCGCGGCCGAGGAGGAACCCGACAGCCTGGTCGGGTTCACCGAGATGCTGCCGGACCTCGGCGACCACTGGGTACGGGACGCCGACGGCGCCGCCTACGCCTCCGAACTCCGCCTGGTGGCCGTCGACCTCACCGAAACGGCCTTGAAGTCGACTGGCACCGTGTAGGCGTAGGCGCCGGACTCCGGGAGATTGTGCGTCCTGTCGACGATCTGGAAGCCGATTCCCTGGTCGTCCGGGGCGCTGCCCGGGCCGGCGAGCTGACGGTTGAGCGCGTCCACCGCGGCCCAGCCGATCCATTCCGAGGGGTCCGAGGAGAAGGCCACGCAGGCCTGCTCCGGCCCGCCGGCGCGGATCGCGTCCATGGCCGTGTCCCGAGGCATTCACCTTGGACGAACGCGTCGTTGAGGAGCTGGACGGCGTTCGCCGAGGAGTACTTCTGCAGCGCGGCCGCCGCTTACTTCCGAGAAAGAAAGAAAGATTTTGGCTGCTGCAGCAACCGAAATCCTTCTTTCTTGCGTATCGTCAAGCGATCTGCCGCCCCGTTTGCCGTTATTGGCATGAATTGGCGCAAGGCGGCGCCGGGTGGCGCCACGCGGCGCCGCCCGGCGGCGTGACGGTTCACCCGGAGGAGGACGTCAGACCAGGGCGGCGGCGAGCCTTTCCACGCCTGCGGCCGCGCCCGCGACCGTCGGGTTCTCGAACAGCAGGCTCAGGGGCACGTCGAGGTCGAACAGGTCGCGCAGCCGGTTGGCGGCGCGGATCAGAAGCAGCGAGTGGCCGCCGAGGACGAAGAAGTCGTCGTCGACACCCACCTCGCCGACGCCCAGCACCTCGGCCCAGACCTCGGCGACCGCCTCCTCGACGGCGTTGCGCGGCGCCACGCGCGCGACGCCGCCTGCTGTCGGTCCCAACGAGGGCTCGGGCAGCCGCGCGCGGTCGATCTTCCCGCTGGGCCCGACGGGCAGGGCCGGCAGCATCACCACCGCGGCCGGCACCATCGCCGCCGGGAGCAGGTCGCGCAGTGCCCGGCGCAGCGCCGCGCCGTCCGCGCCGCCCGACGCGTAGGCGATCAGGCGTTGGTCGCCGGGGGCCGTCTCGCGCACGACGACCACGGCCTCGGTGACGCCCGGCTGACGGCGCAGCGCGTGCTCGATCTCACCGGGTTCGACGCGGACGCCGTTCAGCTTCACCTGGCGGTCGACGCGGCCCAGGAAGTCGATGACGGCGGGCCGGGGCCCCGGCATCGGCCGCCAGCGGGCGAGGTCGCCGGTCCGGTACATGCGGCTGCCGGGGGTCCCGTGCGGGTCCGGGATGAACCGGTCGGCGGTGAGCCCGGGACGCAGGTGGTAGCCGCGGGCCACCGCGACGCCGCCGATGTACAGGTCGCCGACGGCCCCGGCCGGGACCGGGTTCAGCCATTCGTCGAGTACGTACATCCGCACGTTGTCGATCGGGCCGCCGATGGGGATCGCGGGCAGTGCCGCGACCGCGGCGGGGTCGCAGGTGAAGGCGGTGACCTCGATCGCGGCCTCGGTGGGGCCGTAGAGATCGTGGATGCGGCAGTGCGGTAGGCGGGCCAGGAACGCGGTGACGGAGGCGAGGGGCAGCTCCTCACCCGAACAGAACACGTCGCGCAGGCCTGCGCAGCGTTCGATGTCCGGCAGCGTCAGGAAGGCGGCGAGCATCGACGGCACGAACTGCGTCGCCGTGATCCGCTGCGCGGAGATGACGTCCCGCAGGTACTCGGCGTCCTTGTGGCCACCGGGGCGGGCCAGGACCAGGCGGGCGCCGGTCCACAACGGCCAGAAGAACTCCCAGACCGAGACGTCGAAGCTGGTCGGCGTCTTCTGCAGGACCGCGTCGTCGGGGCCGAGCGGGTGCGTGCCGCGCATCCACTCCAGCCGGTTGACGATGCCGCGGTGCGCGTTGACGACACCCTTGGGCCGACCGGTGGAGCCGGACGTGTAGATGACGTAGGCGGCGTTGTCGGCGACGACGGGCGGCGTCGGTGTCAGGGGCTCGGGCGGTAGGTCCGCCCAGGCGGAGGCGTCGTCGAGCGGGACGACCGACATGCCGGGGTCCGACGATGCGATCAGGTCGCGGAACCGCTGCTGCACGAGCACCACCGGCGGCGCCGCGTCGTGGAGCATGAAGGCCAGCCGGTCGGCCGGATAGTCGGGGTCGAGCGGCACGAAGGCGCCGCCGGCCTTGAGTACCGCGAGCAGCGCGACGACCAGCTCGACCGACCGCTCGGCGCAGATCCCGACGCGCACCTCGGGCCCGACACCGCGCTGCCGCAGCAACCACGCCAGCTGGTTCGCCGCGGCGTCCAGGTCGGCGTACGTCACCGTGGTCGCGTCCGGAGCGACGACCGCCACCGCGTCCGGTGTCCGTGCGGCCTGCGCCTCGAACGGACCGTGCAGGGTGGAAGCGGTGGCGGCGACCGCCGTTCCCGCCGCGTAGTCCACCGTCAGCGCCGAGAACTCGTCGGCGTCGACCATGCGCAGTTCGCTGATCCGCGTCTGGGAGCGCGACGCGACCTCGGCGAGGATCGAGCGCAGGTGCGAGGCCAGACGCTCCATGTACTCGGCCGGGTAGAGCGCCGTGTCCCACACGACCTCGCAGTCCGCCGAGCCGTCCGCGTGGTTCTCGAACCAGACGCTCAGGTCGTACTTCGACGTCGTCCAGGTCACCGGCATCTCCTCGACCTCGACGCCGGCCAGGATCGGCGCCCGCCGCGTGCCGCTGCCGGCGCCCACGAGCACCTGGAACAGTGGTGTGCGCGAGGCGTCGCGAGGCACGCCGAGCTGTTCGGCCAGCCAGCCGAAAGGGGCCTCGCAGTGGTCGAACGCGTCCAGGCAGACGTCGCGGGTGCGGGCGACGAGCTCGGCGAACGAAGGGTTCCCGGCGGTGTCGCAGCGCAGCGCGAGCAGGTTGAGGAGCGGGCCGACCACGTGGCGCGCATCGGGCTCGGCCCGCTCGGCCCACGTCGTCCCGACCGTGATGTCGTCCCGTCCCGACCAGCGCCGCAGCAGCGCCTGGACCGCGGCGAACAGGACCATGTTCGTCGAGGCCCCGGCGTCGCGCCCGATCTCCGCCAGCCCGGCCATCACCGACGCCGGGACACCGAACACGGTGGCCGCGCCGACGCCGGCACGGCGGGCCGGACGCGGCCGGTCCGCGGTCAGCTCGAACGGTGTCAGGCCGGCCAGACGCAGGCGCCAGAAGCCCAGCAGCCGGTCGGCGTCCTCCGCCAGCTCCCGGTCCCGCCGCTGCGCGTACTGCGCGTAGCCGGAAGCAGGCGGGAGCGACGCCGGACGCCCGGCACGGCGGCTTTCGTAGAGCTCTGACAACTCGTCGAACAGCAGGTACCGGGACCAGTCGTCGAACGCGGTGTGATGCACCGTCAGGCACAGCACCGCCGTGGCGTCCGGCAGCCGCAGCAGCCGGGCCCGGAACGGGATTCCCGCCGCGAGGTCGAGTGGCGCCGTGGCCTCGGACAGGCGCAGGCCGTCCAGGCCGCCGGCGGCGTCCAGTGCGGCGGCGCCGACCTGGACGACGTCGAGCTCGAACGCGGACGCGGGCCGCAGGACGGCCGCCGGCTCACCGTCCGCCGACATACCCATCGACGTCCGCAGGGCGGTGTGGCGCCCGACGATGTCGCGCAGCGCGTCGCCCAGGGCGGTCTCGTCGATGGCTCCCATGAGCCGCAGGTGGATCGGGATCAGGTGCCCGACCGGGTTCTCGGCGACCTGCTCGCCGAACCACATGTGCCTCTGGACGCGGGAGACCGGTGCCGACATCGCAGCTTCCTCATCTTCCTTCGGGTTCCGCCTTCCGGCGGACTGCGGACTGGTCCGACCCGTGTTCCCGGGCCCGGCGCTCTTCGACCAGGGCCGCCAGCTTCGCGGCGGTGCGGCACCGGTACAGGTCGGGCACGCCGAGCCGGGGGAGACCGGCCTGCGCGATCCCGTTCAGGACCCGGACCGCCGCCAGCGAGTTGCCGCCGTTGTCGAAGAAGTCGTCGTCCAGGCCGACGGGCTGTGCCAGCACCCGCCGCCAGACCCGCACGACGGTGTCCGGGATCCGATCGCCGGCCTCCGGCCGCGCGTCGCCGGGTTCGACGGCCCCGGGTTCGACCGCGCGAGGTTCGTTGGTGCGGGGTTCGACGGCGCGGGGCGGCGGCAGGCGGGTGACGTCGAGCTTCCCGTTCGCGGTCAGCGGCAGTTCGGACAGCGGCGTGATCGACGCGGGCAGCATGTAGTCGGGGAGCAGCTCGGCGATCCGTCGCCGTACCGCGCGGGCGGCCTCGCGGGCGGCCGGACCGGTCGCGCCGTCGCGCAGGATGACGTAGGCCGTGATCCGCGCCTCGGCCGGGTCGTCGTCCGCGGCCGTCACGCACAGGGCGGCGGTCTGGACGGCATGGTCGTCCTGCATGACTGAGCGGATCTCGTCGAGCTCGATCCGATAGCCGCGGATCTTGACCTGGCTGTCCAGCCGGCCCAGGTGGTCCAGGGCGCCGTCGGGCCGCAGCCGGCCGCGGTCGCCGGAGCGGTAGATCCGGCCGCGGCCGTACCGGTCCTCGACGAAGCGCGCCTCGGTGAGGTCGTCGCGGCCGTGGTAGCCGATGGCCACGCCGGCGCCGCCGACGTGGATCTCGCCGGGGACGCCGGGCGGGACCAGACGTCCGAGGGGATCGCGCACCGACACCGACCAGCCTGGCAGCGCCGGGCCGACGGACCGCGAGCGCGGCTCGACGTCGGCCGGGGTCACGGTCCTGGCGGTGACGTGCACCGTGGTCTCGGTGATGCCGAACATGTTGACCACGCGGCAGTCGGCGGACGGGTGCCGGGCGAACCAGCCCCGCAGCATCCGCACGTCCAGCGGCTCCCCGCCGAAGACGACCAGGCGCAGCGCGAGCCGGTCGCCGCCGCGCGCGTCGGCGTCCAACAGGTTGGCGAAGGCCGACGGGGTCTGGCTCAGCACCGTGACCCGCTCCCGGACCAGCAGCTCGCGGAACTCGGCCGGTGAGCGTGCGACCAGGTGGGGCACCACGACGAGCCGGCCGCCGGTGAGCAGGCAGCCCCAGATCTCCCACACGGAGAAGTCGAACGAGCTGGAGTGGAAGAGCGTCCAGACGTCCGTCTCGTCGAGCTCGAAGTCCTCGACCGCCGCGACCAGGGCGGCCACGTTGCGGTGCGGCACCACGACGCCCTTGGGGCGCCCGGTGGAACCGGACGTGTAGATGACGTAGGCGGGATCGTCGGGCGTCGCGCCGCCGGGACGCGCCACGTAGTCGACGAGAGGCGCGCCGAACGCCAGCGACGACGGCGAGACCACCCTGGCCGGGCCGTCGGACGGGAAGGCGCCCTCGTCCGCGACGACCAGATGCAGGCCAGCGTCCTCGGTGATGAACCGTAACCGGTCGGCCGGATTGTGCGGGTCCAGCGGCACGTAGGCGGCGTCGGCAAGCAGCACCGCGAGCAGGGTGATGACCAGGTCCGAGGTCCGCTCGGCGCACACGCCGACGAAGTGGCCGGGCCGGACGCCGAGCGCGACCAGGCCCAGGGCTCTGCGCTCGGCTTCCAGCACCAGCTCGCGGTAGGTCAGGACACGCTCGGCGTCCGACACCGCCGGCCGGTTCGGGAAACGGTCGGCGACATCGCGCAGCGCCCGGTGGATCGTGACCGACACGTCGGCCCTCGGCGCGGCCGCGGCGCCGGCGGCCAGGACCGCGGCCACCTCCTCGGCAGGCATCAGCTCGATGTCGGACAGCGGGCGGTCGGGCGCGGCGGCGGCGAGCTGCCCGGCGACGTGCACCAGATGACGGGCGAAGCCGCGGGCGATGGGAGTGCAGACCGCCGCCGCGGCGTGGTAGCAGGAGCCTGACACCGCGGTGTCGCCGTCGAGCTCGACGTGGAGCACGATCGGGCGGGGTGTCGTCAGATACGGCCGATAGGCCAGGTCCGGATCGTGGGCGGTGAAGACGACCTCGACGGCGGCCGGCGTGCCGTCGGGTCCGGCGTCGGCTCGCTCCACCCGCTCCAGGAACGCGCCCACCGCTTCGGTTTCGTCGACACCGATGTCGACGGAGCCGTCACCGAGGGCCAGGACAGCCGACGTCGCGGCGTCGTAGCGGGCGAGGGTCAGGGCCGACGCCGCGAGAAGCACGGCGGCGGAGAGCTTCACCGAACCGGTGACGTCCACGATGTCCAGCGGGATGCAGCCGTCGGTGCCGACGGGATCGGGCAGGCCCCACTCGACGGCGGTGCGGATCTCGCCGGGGCCGCGTTCGGCGACCGCGTCCGCGCGGCGCGGCCCGGCGAGTGCGGCCGCGGGGGCCTGACGATCGTCACGCAGCCCGGCACCCTCACGCAGTCCGGCACCGTCACGCAGCCCGGCACCGTCACGCAGTCCGCCCCCGTCACGCAGTCCGGCACCGCGCAGCCCGGCACCGATCCGCAGCATCTCGGCAAGGTCGACGACCGCCCGGTCCGCGACCAGCACCGCGTCTGCCGTGCCGTCGGCATGGCAGACAACCGTCGTCCGCAGCGCGGGCCCGTCGGGGGAAAGCCCGCGGGCGGCTTCGCGCGCGATCAGCGCCCGGGTCCGCTCGTCCGTGCGTGCGCGGCCGGTGGGCTCCTCCCAGATCCGCAGCCCGGATCCGATCCATTCCTCGGCCGGCGGGGCCGGCAGGCCGACCACCAGACTGTGGCACTCCCGTCGCCGTACCCGCCCGGCGTGGCCGCCGTCCACGGACTCGGACTCCATGGCTCTTCTGCTCCTCTCAGTCCCCTCGATGCTCGCGGTCAGCGCGCGGTGAATCCGCCGTCGACGGTGACGACGCTGCCGGTGACCTGCGCCGAGTCGTCGGCGCCGAGCCAGACCGCGGCCCCGGCGACGTCCTCGGCCTCGATCAGCCGGTTCATCGGCTGCGCCTGGACGAACGTGGCCTCGTGGTCGGCCACGTCGGTGTCCAGGGAACGCGCGATCTCCGCGAGCATCCGGCCATCCAGCGTCGGGTCGTCGCGCACCGAGCCCGGGCACAGGGCGTTGACCCGGACCGACATCGGCGCGTAGTCGAGGGCCGTCGCCTTCGTCAGGCCGATCAGGCCGTGCTTGGCCGTGACGTAGGCGGCGAAGTGCCGGTAACCGACCAGGCCCGCGGTCGAGGCGATGTTGATGATGCTGCCCGAGCGCCGCTCCAGCATCGCCGGCACGACCTCGCGGATCATCCGCAGTGCTCCGGTCAGGTCCACGTCCAGCATCACCGCCCACTCGTGCTCGGTGATCTCGTGTGCCGGCCGGCCGGACGGCGCCGCGATGCCCGCGTTGTTCACCAGGATGTCGATGCGGCCGAAACGGTCAAGGCCGGCGGCAACGGCCTTGGCCAGGGACGCCGCGTCGCGCAGATCGGCGGGGACGGCCAGCGCCGCCGCGCCGCGGTCCCGGCACCGGTCCGCGGTCTGGGCGAGCTGCCGCCTGGAGCCCAGCGGGTAGGGGACGTCGTCGACGTCGCGCGCGATGTCGAGCAGGATCAGGTCCGCGCCTTCCGCGGCGTAACGGACGGCGCACGCACGGCCGATGCCCCGCGCGGCTCCGGTGATGAGCGCGACCTTGTCGTGCAGCCTCAGCGAGTTCACCGCGCCACCGCCCCGGTCGGCTCGGCCAGCCGCTCGCCCATGATCCGCAGCAGTGCGGACGGGTCGTCCGCCAGATACATGTGGCCGCCGGGCAGCTCGACCGTCTCACAGCCTCTCTCCGAGGCCTCCCGCCAGCCGGCGGTGTCGGCGGCCGCCACCAGCGCGTCGTCGTGGCCGCGCAGGCAGGTGATCGGCGCCCGCAGGCGCGGCCCGGGCAGCGGGACGTAGGACTCGTGCAGCTCCACGTCGGCCCGGATGGTCGGCAGCAGCATCTCGCGTAGTTCCGGGATGTCGAACGCCTCGTGGCGGAATCCGGCGAACTCCTCGACCCGGGCCAGGAAGTCGTCGTCGCTCAGCCCGGTCGCGTGCCGCTCGCGCATGGCGTCCGGCGCGGGCGAGCCGCTGACGAACAGCCGCGTGACGCGGCCACCCGCGCGGGCCTCGATCCGCCGGGCGACCTCATAGGCCAGGACGGCGCCCAGGCTGTGGCCGAACAGCGCGACCTGGGTGCAGCGGCCCAGCACACCGCCGACGAGATCGGCGACGACGGTGTCGACGGCCGCGCGCAGGTCGGTGGGCGGCTTCTCGTCGATCCGCTCCTCCCGGCCGGGTAGCTGCACCGGTATCAGGTCCAGCTCCGGGCAGCGGCGCTGCCACGGCCAGAAGAAGCTGGCCCCGGCGCCCGCGTGCGGCAGGCAGATCACCGGAACCGAGCCGGCGGACCCGACCGTTGGCGGCGGACCGCTCAGCTCCGGACCGCTCAGCTGGGGGCTCACGACTGCGCCGCCCGGGCTCGCAGCACGTCGGCCAGAGCGCCGGCGCTCCGCGCCCGGAACAGGTCCCGGATGGTGACCTTCACCGGCAGCGTCTGCCGGAGCGACGCGACCAGCTGCGCACCGAGGACCGAGGTGCCTCCGAGCAGGAAGAAGTCGCTGGCCGGCGTCACGACGGCCCCGGAGTCCGCGAGCGACCGGACGAACGCGTCGATCACTGCTTCCTCGTAGACGTCCCGGAATCCCATCGTCGTCACTGCCTTTTCCCTCTCCCTCGGGGCCCGATCCGGCACGACGACTGTGTGCGGCGGCTCTATCGCCGCGTTATCGGGTTCGGTGGCCGCCGAAGGATAGGAGCCGCATAGCCCGCCGGGAGACGTTGCGCTCGCGCCGAACGGCGCCACGGACCGTGGGAAAGGGAGGAGATCGATGGGCGAGGACGAGGCCGTCGCGCTGGTCACGACTCTGATCTGCAGGTTCCGCAAGGTCGAGGCATCGCAGGTGCCGCCGGACGCGGATCTGGCCGACACCCTGGGATTCGACTCGCTGGACGCCGCCGAGATCCTCGCGGCGGTGCACAAGGAGACCGGCCGCGAGGTGGAGGTCTGTTCGTTGGCGGACCTGAGCACCGTGGCCGGCATCGCCAGGCATCTCGTCGCGGCGGGAGCGGGTTCATGATGACCACGCCCGGACGCCGTTTCGAGGAGCTGGACCCGGTCTGGGTGCTGAACCAGTACCGCGCCGCGGAGATCCATGGTGCCGGTGCCATCCTGCGCATGAGCCGGCTCGCCGACGACCTGGCGCTGAGCACCGATCTGAGCCGCCACCTGCGCGACGAGGCGGTGCACGCCTGGCTGTGGACCAGGGCGCTGCGCGACATCGACGGCGAGATCTTCGATGTCGAGGAGCCATACCAGACCCGGCTCGGCGCGCACTTCGGTATCCCACGCACGCTCACCGACCTTTTGGCGCTGACGTGGGTGTCGGAGAGCCGCGGCGTCGAACAGTACGAGAGCCACCTGAACCTGAAGGACGTCCCGCCGAACATCCGCAGGACGCTGCGCGCCATCCTCAAGGACGAGACCTGGCACGTCGCCTACATTCGCGAGGAGCTTGAGCGCCGCGGCCGCCTCGACCCGTCGGTTCAGTCCGTCATCGACCGGGCCCAGGACGCCGACGCCAGAGCCGTCGCCGAGCTGGCCCTCGAGGGCGACGCCGTCAGCCCGCTGACCGCCGGAGCCGCGGTGTGAACGCCGCCCCGCCAGACCGGGTCCGGCTCACCGGCCCGGCACTGCCGGCCGGCGAGCTGAGCCTGGCCGAGGCCGTACGTCCGTTCGGCGTCGCCACCCGCGGCATCACCTTCCTGGACGGCGGTGACGACCGCCGCTACTCCTACGACGAACTGGCCGGCCTGGCGGCGGCCGTGGCCGTCCGGCTGCGTTCGCACGGCGTGCGGCCGGGATCCCGCGTCGCCATGACGATCAGCAACGACCTCGAGTCGGTGCTGACCGCCATGGGTGTCTGGGCGGCCGGCGCCGCGGTGGTGTCGGTGCCGCCGGCGTCGCGGCGCGCGGTGCCCTGGTACGCCCGGCACTTCGGCGACCTCCTGCGCGCCACCGGCTGCGAGCTGGTGGTCGCGGACCACGACGACGACCGAGTGAACCCGATCGACGGTCTCGGACTGGCGAGTCTGTCCCGGAGCCGGCTGTGCGCGGACCTGACGGCGCTGCCGGGGTCCGACGTGGCCATCGACGGCACGGCCCTGATCCAGTTCACCTCCGGCAGCGTCTCGGCGCCCAAGGGCGTGGCCGTGGAGAGCCGGACGCTGGCCGGGCACGTGGCCGCGGTCGCCGCGAGCCTGGGGTTCGACCCGGAGACCGACCGCGTCGTCTCCTGGCTGCCGCTGTACCACGACATGGGCCTTCTGGCGATGTTCATGACTGCGCTGGTGACCCGTACCGACCTGGTGCTGATGCCGCCGACCCGGTTCGCCACCGGACCGGCGCGCTGGCTGACGACACTCGGCCGGCTCGGCGGCACCGTCACCGCCGCGCCCAACTTCGCCTACCGGATGGCGGCCGCGGTTCCGTACGAGGAAGGGCTCGACCTTTCCAGGGTGCGGGTCTCGCTCAGCGGCGGCGAGCGGGTGAACTGGCAGACCCTGACCGCCTTCCACGAGGCAGTCGGGCCGCTCGGCTTCTCCTGGGGTGCGATCATGCCCAGCTACGGCCTGGCCGAGGGCGTCGTCGGAACCACCACCGCGCCGCTGGGCCGCGGCCCGATCCAGGGACCCGGCGGACGCGTCTGCGTCGGCCGCCCGCTGCCCGGGGTCGCCCTGGAAGCCCCCGACGGGCCGCCGGGCGGTCCGGTCGAGCTCGGCGGCTCCTGGGTGTACGAGGGCTACCACACGGTCGACGGCTTCCGGCCGGCGCCGAGCGACGGCTGGTTCGACACCGGCGACGACGGCTTCGTCCACGACGGCGAGCTCTACGTGCTGGGCCGGCGCAACGAGGTGGTCGCGGTGGCGGGCCGGAACGTGTTCGCCGAGGACATCGAGATGATCGTCCTTGACGCGCAGAGCGACGGTGTCAAGGCCTGCGCGGCGTTCCGCCTCAAGGACGCCGACCAGGACTTCGGTCTCATGGTCGAGGTCCCGGTGCGGCCGAGGCGCTCGCCGGAGGAGGTCGCCGTCCTGGGCGCGCAGGTGCGCTCGGCGGTGAGCTCGACGCTCGGCGTCCGGCTGAAGACCGTGCTGCTGGTGCGGCCCGGCACCATTCCGCGCACCACGTCCGGGAAGGTGCAGCGGGCCGAGTGCCGGGAGCTGCACGCCGAGGGCGGCCTGAAGCGGCGGCTGCTGACCGCGGTGCACTGACCGGAAGGACCTACCGACATGACACCCACGCCGACCTCCATCCCGGACGCCTCCATCCCGGACGCCTCAGCCCGGGACGCCTCAGCCCGGGACGCCTCAGCCCCGGATGCCTCCGCCCTGGACGTCCCCGCGCCGCCGAAGTTCGCCTGGCTGGACGGGGAGCTGGTGGACTGGTCCGACGCGACCGTCCACGTCACGACACTCGCCCTGCACTACGGCATCGGCTTCTTCGAGGGGATCCGCTGCCATGACACGCCCGACGGCCCGGCCTTCTTCCGGCTCGGTGACCACCTGCGCCGCCTGGCCCGGTCGGCCGCGGTCTACGGTGTCGCGCTGCCGCACACCGCCGGGGAACTGGCCGAGGCCTGCCGCCAGGTGGTGCTGCGCAACGGGCTCACCGACTGTTATCTCCGGCCGCTGGTGTTCCTGGGCGCCGGACCGAACCCGCTCCAGGCACCGTTGCGCTGCTCGGTGACCGCGAGCGCGGCGGGCCCGCTGGTCGGGCCGCCGAAGGAGGGCGGCGTGCGGGCCCAGATCAGCGCCTTCCAGCGCTACGGCGCCAACACCCTGCCGCCGGCGGCCAAGGCCAGCGGCCAGTACCTCAACGCGTTCCTGGCGCAGCGGGCCGCGGTCCAGGCCGGCTACGGCGAGGCGATCCTCCTCAACGAGGCGGGCTTCGTCGCGGACGGCTGGGCGCACAACGTGTTCGTCGTCGCCGACGGCGAACTGGTCACACCCCCGGTCTGGAGCGGCGGCCTGCCCGGCATCACCCGCGACACGGTCCTGACGCTGGCCGCGGAGCGGGGGATCCCGGTCGCCGAGCGTCCGCTGGCGCGCTCCGACCTGTACCTGGCCGACGAGTGCTTCCTCACCGGCACCGCCGCCGGCGTGGTCGCCGTCTCCTCCGTGGACGACCGCGTGCTGACCGGCGGCGCGCCGGGCCCGGTAACCCGCACCGTCGCGGACCTGGTGACCGCGGTCGCGGCGGGCGCCACCGAGGCCCACCCCCAGTGGCGGGAGTACCTGCATTGAGCCGCCCGGACCTGCGGACGCCGTCGGCGGCGCAGGACGTCGCGGAGTTCCAGGAAGCCGAGTTCCGGGAAGCCGAGTTCCGGGAACTGGTCCGCGCCGCGGGCACGCGGAGCGTCGACGGCGCCGAGCGATGGGTGCTCGACCGGCACGTGCCGGCCTCGGCGATCGTCGAACTCGCCGACGCCGGCCTGTTCCGGCGGCGGTGGGACGGCGGTGCCACCGGCGGGCTGGCGCATCTCATCGTGCTGTCGCAGGAGCTGTTCCGCTGCGACAGCGGACTCGCGCTGGCCGCGATGGCGCACAGCGAGGCGTTCATCGGCGCGCTGCACCGCCACGCCCGCACCGACGAGCAGAGATCGCTGCTGGCGGCGGCGTTCGACGGCCGGGCGATCGGCTGCTTCGCGGCCACCGAGGCCCACGGCGGTTCGAGCCTCTCCGACCGGCTCACCGTCGCGAGCCGGCTGCCGGACGGCTGGCGGCTCACCGGGACCAAGCGCTACGTCTCCAACGTCGGCAGCGCCTCGCACGCGATCGTGACCGCCCGGGCCTCGGACTCGGCGGACGCCGACGACCTCAGCCTGTTCGTGCTGCCGCTGGACCTGCCCGGGGTGAGCGTCGACGGTTTCTTCGACACCGCCGGCGTGCAGGCCTGCGACGTCGGCCAGATCAGCTTCAACGTCGAGCTTCCGTCCGGCGCCCTGCTCGGCAGCCCCGGCATGGGGTTGCTGTACGCGTCGCACATGCTGCAGTTCGAGCGGCTCGCGATCTGCGCGCAACTGCACAGCGCGGCGGAGACGGCGCTGAACCTGGCGTCCGCCTACGCCCGGCGGCGAAAGCTGGGTGGTGTCCGGATGATGGACAAGCAGGTGATCCGGCACCGGCTGGCGCACGGCCGCGCCGAGCTCTGGAACCTGCAGAGCCGCCTGGCCGCCCTGGTCGAGATCGCCGTGACCGAGGGACGCATGCCGGGGCACGAGATCGCAGCCCTGAAGCTGACGTCCGGCAAGGCGGTCAGCGAGATCGTCGACATGTGCATGCAGGTGTTCGGCGCTCGTGGCAACACCAGTGCGTACCCGCTGGAGAAGCTGCTGCGCGACACCCGCATCGCGCGCATCGGCGGTGGCACTGACGAAGTGCTCGCGGACGCCGTCGCGGGCGTGCTCGACCGGCCCGACCTGGAAGCCGAGGCGGCGCTGGACCGCGCGGCCTCGGCCGACCTGCCGAACCTGGGCCGCCGGTATGCCCAGGACGGGCCGAGCAGGCCCGCGGCGGCGAGGGGGAGCGCCCCGACGTTGTAGGCGAACGCCCAGAAGTTGTAGGCGAACGCCCAGAACAGGTTGCCATTGATGGTGGCCAGGGTCCGGCAGGCGAATGTTCACCCACACATGGCTGAACGTTGCAGCATGCGCGATGTGCCCCCGAGGACGGGTCGGGACACTTCCCTCAGCCCGCCCACAGCAGGTCGCGGGCCAGTTTCGCATGCCGACTCGGAAGGGTTTCTCGTCGATGAAACTCAGGCTCCGTGCGCTCATGGCGGCCCTGGCCGCCGCCGTGACGCTGGCAACGTTCACCACGCTCGCCACCGCCCCCGCGGCGAATGCCGCCACGATTCCGTCCCAGGGATCGGCGACACTGCTCGACGTCGGCAACTGGAACGTCGAATGGTTCGGTGCGACGGGCTACGGCCCGACCAACGAGGCGCTTCAGCAGCAGAACGTCCGCGACGTCCTGGCGGGCGCTGACATGGACGTGTGGGGCCTCTCCGAGGTCGTCAGCACCTCGGCGTTCAACACACTCGTGGCCGGCATGCCCGGGTACACCGGGGTCGTCGCCAACGACCCGATCGTGACGAACGGTGCGCAGTACTACTCGGACTTCAGCAACACCGAGCAGAAGGTCGCCCTCGTCTGGCGCTCCAGCATTGCCACCCTGGTGAGCGCGAAGGTCATCCTGACCAGCCAGAACAGCAACTTCGCCGGCCGCCCGCCGGTGGAGTTCACCTTGCGCGGCACCTTTGACGGTGTCACCCGTGACCTCGTCTTCATCGTCCTGCACGCGAAGGCAGGTTCCACCCAGGACGCGTGGAACCTGCGCAACCCCGCGTCGCAGGCTCTCAAGTCCTACCTCGACACGACCTACCCCACGCAGGACGTCTTCGTCATCGGTGACTGGAACGACGACGTCGACACCTCCATCACCTCCGGGAACGCTTCGCCCTACGCCAACTTCGTGAACGACACGGCGCGCTACACGTTCCCGACGCGGGCCCTGTCGCTGGCGGGCGTGGCGTCGACGGCGAGCTACTCGGACTTCATCGACCACCAGCTCAACACCAACGAGGTGCAGGCGAAGTACGTCGCCGGCTCGGCGAAGGCCTTCCAGCCCCAGGCCTATGTCTCGAACTACGCGACGACGACCAGCGACCACTACCCGGTGCTGGCCCGCTACAACTACGTCATCGGGGGTGACGGCGGTGGCGGCGGTGGCGGCACACCCGCCAACGTCATCATCAACGAGGTGCTGGCCAACGAACCGGGCAGCAGCACCGCCGGCGAGGCCGTCGAGATCGTGAACACCGGTGGCACGGCGATCAGCATCGCCGGCTGGACCGTCCGGGACAGCTCGGCACTGCGGCACACCTTCGCCGCCGGTACGACGCTGCAGCCCGGCAAGGCGATCACCGTGTTCGGCGCGAGCTCCGCGATCCCCGGCGGCATCGTGGCGGTGGCGGCCAGCACCGGCGACCTCAACCTGTCCAACAGCGGTGACCAGGTGATCCTGCGGGATTCGGCCGGAACGACGATCCAGTCGCTGAGCTACACCTCGAGCCAGGTGAACTCCGACGGTGTCTCCCTCAACCGAAGCCCTGACGGCTCGGCGACCGGCGCCTGGGTCAAGCACAACACCATCAGCTCGCTGTCCAACTCGCCCGGCCAGCGCGCCGACGGAACGGTGTACTGAGCCCCGATCCACCGGCATGACCTGACCTCGGTCCACGCCGAACGCGAGGGGCCTCGACAATGTCGTCGAGGCCCCTCTTCGCGGTCCCGCTCGATCGGCCCCGCTCTCGGTCAGGGGCTCCCAGGCCTGGCGGGCGACCTGACGCCGTCAGCTCGCCGAGCAAGGGGAGCGGCCGGCGTCATCCACCGACCCCGCGGGTCAGCCGCTGACGCCGGCGAACAGGTTCCCGTACCCGAGGAACCCGTAGATCGTGGTGTTCGCCGGAGCCTCGTCGGAACACCATCCCCCGTCGGGGCCCGCCACGATCGTGCTCGTCTGCCCGTACTCGTTTCCGCCCGGTGTGGCGTAGGCGGAACCGTTCACCGGTGACCGGGGAACAGTGGAGATGTTCCGGAAACGGATCATCTTCGTCCCGGTAGTCGTGTTCTGCAGCACCTGCACCTGGATGCCGGCGTCCAGGACGGGGTTCCCGGACCACGACCTCGGGTTCTTGGAGACGGTGACCGACCAGCCGGGGAGGCTGGCAGCCCCCGAACAGGTTCCGGACGCGTGCGCGGGAGACGTCAGCACGACGGACAACAGCGCGAAGAACAGGGCTGCGACGACGACGGCAGCACGTGGACGCATGACTTTTCCCCTCCAGCGGAGATCCTGCCTGTGCAGGGACCGGGAGCCGCGGAAACAGGCCATACGTCCGTCCGACCTCGCCCGAGGCGGCCCCGGAACCGCCTCCTGCCTCGTGGGGTCGAGGTCGCGCGCATGACATCGGATCATCACGATCCGCATCAAGCATGAACGCTGAGGCCGCCCAACGCACGCAAAGCACCACGGGCTGCACCAGTGGCACCCCGTGCCCCCGGGTTGACGCATGCCGATATGGGAATATGATGTCGACCGTGGCGCGAGCAGCGACGACGTCGGACGTCTTCAACGCGATCGCCGAGCCGCAGCGCCGGCAGATCCTGGTGCTGCTGCGGGCGGGTGAGCGGCCGGTGACGGAGGTGGCCCAGGAACTGGGGATGACCCAACCGGGAGCGTCCAAGCACCTGCGGGTGCTCCGGGAGGTCGGGCTGGTGCGGGACCGCAGGGTGGGCAAGCAGCGCCTGTACGGCCTCGACGCCCGCGGGCTGCGGCCGGTCCACGAGTGGATCGGCGGGTTCGAGCGGTTCTGGAACGAGAGCTTCGACCGGCTGGACGCATACGTGCAGGACCTCAAGCAGGCAAGGCAGGAGGAGTAGCTGATGGGCACGACGGGACGAGGAGCGCCGGCGCAGTCCGCGACAGCCGACCGCGAGATCGTCATCTCCCGGGTCATCGACGCCCCACGGGAGCTGGTGTTCGAGGCGTTCACCGAGGTGCGGCACCTGTCGCGGTGGTGGGGGCCGGAGGGGTTCACCACGACCACGCGGGCGTTCGAGTTCCGCGTCGGCGCGGAGTGGGACTTCGTGATGCACGGCCCGGACGGGACGGACTACCAGGAGTGGATCTCCTGGACCGAGATCGCCCCGCCGGAGCGGATCGCGCTGCTGCACGGTGAGCGGCGCGGCGACCCGAACGCCTTCGAGTCGGTTCTGACGTTCGAGCCCGCCGGTGCGGCGACCCGGATCGAGATGCGCACAGTGTTCCCCACCAGGGAACTGCGCGACGAGGCGGTCGAGAAGTACCACGCGATCGAGGGCGGCCAGCAGACCCTGGGCAACCTGGCTGCGTACGTCACCGAGATTGTTGCGAAGGGCACGGAGCGCTGATGGCCGGGAAGGTGTTCTTCAGCGTTTCCATGTCACTGGACGGGTTCATCGCGCCCGGGTCCGCCGAGGAGCTGATGGGGCGGCAGTGGATGGAACTGCAGCAGTGGGCCTTCCCGCTGCGGTTCTTCCGGGAGAACCTGAAGCTCGGCGAGGGCGGTGAGGAGGGCCGCGACAACGACATCGCGCGGGAGACGTTCGAGCGCACCGGCGCGAGCGTCATGGGCAGGCGAATGTTCGATGCCGGCGAGCACGCGTGGCCGGAGGAGGCGCCGTTCCACACGCCGGTCTTCGTCCTGACCCACGAGAGGCGTGACCCCTGGGAACGACCGGGCGGGACCACCTTCCACTTCGTCAACGACGGCATCGAGCCCGCGCTCGACCAGGCTCGCGAGGCCGCCGGCGACCGGGATGTCCGCATCGCGGGCGGCGGCGCAGCGATCCTGGAATATGTGAACGCCGGCCTGGTCGACGAGTTCACGATCGCGCTCTCACCTGTGCTGTTCGGCTCCGGAATCCGCCTGTTCGAGGGTGTGGACGCGGGCCGCGTCGCCCTGGAGCCGGTTCGCGCGGAGACCTCGCCGCGGGTGACGCACCTGACGTACGCAGTCCGGGAGCGGTGACTGCCCCGACCCCATCGCTCTCCCACCGAGGCCCGCAGCGTTGCTATTGGACGTCGTACTCGTTTCGCCGCGCCGCATCGACCGTTGCGTCTTCTGGCGCGTGCCGGCTGCCCGAGGGAGCGGGGGTGATGAAACCGCGGGCAAGTTCGGCCGCCTGTTGTTGCGCGGCCGTTCTCGCCGGCCCCGGGGGAGTCTGGATGACCAGTTCGTGAATGACGGCGAGTACTGCGATCACGAGGGTCCTGGCGCGCAGTTCCGCCGGGCCGGGCGTTTTCCAGCGTCGGAGGTGGATCGCCACTTCGTCGGCCAGTTCGGCGACCAGGGCCTCGGTCATTTCCTGCGTGCGGGGCAGCGGCGGCGCGTTGTTGTAGGTGACGCGGTGCACGGGCGCGTCGTTCACCTCGACCAGCAGCCGGGCGAAGGACGCGGCGAACTCGGCCGGCCCCGGCAGGTCTCGGCGCCGAGGCCCGGGCGCGGGTTCTGACAAGCGCCCGGGAGAGGCTGGCAGCCGACGGCCTGATCGGGATCCTCGAGTGGGGGCTCCCGACGTCCGCACCCGCGGCGGCGGTGTGGCGCACCGTCGTGCGCCGCATCGAGCCTCCGGTCGCCCACGACATGCTGACCGGCGGCCTGGACGGGGCGCTGGAACGGAGCATGCTGCGTACCGTGAGCGACCGGAGGTACGCCGGCGGGCGAGCCCGGGGCATCGCGGTGACGCCACACCGCGCCCCGACAGCGAATGCGAGGATCAGCGGTACCGGAGCCGTCGCCGCGATGGCGGCGCCGCCAACTCGTCTGGAGATCGCATGACCGAGACGACTCCCAGCGACAGCCCGATGGATTGGATTGCCGATCACACCCGCCGCTATCTCGACAGCGACGGTACCGATGGGCACCTCTGGCACGGCATCGACGGCTCGTTCACCCAGGGAGCCCCGACGCTGCTGTTGACGACGCGGGGCCGTCGCAGCGGCAAGCTGCGCCGCACACCCCTGATCTACGGCCGGGATGGGAACGACTACATCATCGTCGCGTCGAAGGCCGGATTTCCCGAGCATCCGCTGTGGTATCTGAACCTGCTCACCCACCCGGAGGTCGAGCTGCAGGTCGGGGCGGAACGATTCCCAGCGAAGGCACGCGTGGCGGAGCCCGCTGAAAAAGCCCGCCTGTGGCCCACGATGACGGCGCTCTGGCCGGACTACGACGCATACCAGAGCAGTACGGATCGCGACATCCCGATCGTGCTACTCGAACGGATCTGAGCTGAGCCGAGCCGAGCCGGGGACCGGCTGACAGGCAAGGCGGACGAAGCCGGGTGTAGGTCGCCGTGGTTGAGGCGGTGCCAGCCCGGCATCGCGCCCGAGGCGGGCCGCATGGGCGCGGGGCCTCCAGAGATCTAGAAGTACGCTTCTTAGAAGTACAGTTCTAGCTTGTCTGTGAGCGGTGGTGACGGATGTGATCGAAAAGCCTGCGCACGTGTTCGATCGCGACTTCGAGTGGGGCCACCTGGCTCGCTTCGCGGCCCGCGCCGGCGGGCCCGCGCAGCTCGGGGTGGTCAGCGGGCGGCGGCGGCAGGGTAAGACGTTCCTGCTGGAGGCACTGGCCCGCCAGACCGGTGGGCTCTATTTCGGTGCCACCGAGGCGACCGAGACCGAGTCGCGGGCGCTGTTCGGCGAGGCGCTCGCGGAGGCGACCCGGCTGCCGGCGCCGCCGCGGTTCGCAACCTGGGACGAGGCCGTTCGGTACCTGTTCTCGGTCGGTGCGGCCCTTCCGGGTCCGGTGGTGATCGACGAGTTCCCCTACCTGAGCGCGGCGTCGCCGGCGCTGCCGTCGATTCTGCAGCGGGAGCTCGACCGCGCCGCTTCGGCAGTACAGCGGGGCGAGCCGGGACTGTCCCTGCTGCTGTGTGGCTCGGCGCTGTCGGTGATGGGCCGGCTGCTGGCCGGTAGCGCGCCGCTGCGTGGCCGGGCGAACCTGGAAATCGTGGTCCGCCCGTTCGAGTACCCGCTGGCGGCCCGGTTCTGGGGCATCACGGATCCGCGGCTGGCGGTCGCACAGCACGCCGTCGTCGGCGGCACCCCGGCGTATCGCAGGTTCGTCAACGACGACGTCCCCGCAGGTCCGGGCGACTTCGACGACTGGGTGTTGCGCACGGTTCTCAACCCGGGCAGCCCGCTGTTCCGGGAGGCCCGTTACCTCCTCGACGAGGAGGCCGGCGTCCGGGATACGGCGATGTACCACTCGGTGCTCGCGGCTGTCGCCAGCGGTTCCAACACCCGCGGCGGCATCGCGAGCTACGTCGGCCGGAAGGCCACCGACATCTCCCACCATCTGGGCGTCCTGGAGGACTGTGGGCTGCTGCGAAGGGAGGAGGACCTGTTCCGCCAGGGCCGTGCGGTATACCGGATCGCCGAGCCGCTGATCGTCTTCTACCAGGTCGTCATGAGGCCCCGCTGGGGCTTCCTGGAGAGTGGGCGGGCCGCCGCGGTCTGGCGTGACGCCCGTCCTCGGTTCTCCGCGCAGGTCCTCGGCCCCCATTTCGAGCAGCTCTGTCGCGACCACGCGGCCTTCGCTCCGTCCGACCTGTTCGGCGAGCTCCCGGGAGAGGTCGGTGCCGGTGTCGTCGCCGACCCCGAGCGCAGGACCCAGATCCAGATCGACGTGGCGGTGCTGGCGCCACAGGTGCCCGGCGAACCGCGCCGCGTCCTGTCCCTCGGCGAGGCGAAATGGGGCGATGTCATGGGCTCCCGCCACGTCGATCGACTCCGCCGCGCCCGCGACCTGCTTGCCGCCCGCGGCTACGACACCCGAGACACGACCCTGACCTGCTACAGCGGCTCCGGCTTCGACCCGTCGGCCACCGCCTCCACGGCCGACCGTACTGCGGCCATCACCCTTGACCAGCTCTACGAGGTGCCGTCACCACTTCAGGGCGCGTGACGCATGAAGCCCCGCCCACGAGCGCGCGGATGTCGGCGTGATCGTGGCAGGGCGCGCTTCGTGCGGGATGGTCATCCGGCAGACGCTGGACCATCTGTGGCACGGCTCCGGTGCCGGCGGGTGGTGTCGGTCATCAGCGGAACTGGACCAAACCGCCGCACCGCGCGGAATCGTCATGCGTTGAGGCCGGGTGGCGGCGTCCTGTCGGTGCCTGGTCGTACGGTGCGGCTGTGACTGTTCGGGGTGATTGCGAGGCGGCCGGCGACTCGGCTGGTAAACCCACCATGCCCATGGTGCCCCCACCGGCGGCATCGGGCGAGGGCCTGGCCGTCGCACCGCCCGAGGCGCGAAGGCGGCTGCCGGCCCAGGCGCCGGAGCCTGTGGTGGAGCCGGTTCCGGTGGTGCCGCCGGGCCCGCGGGCGCCCCGGGTGAGGCCCGAACAGCTCAGCGCCGCGCAGGCCCGCCGGCTCGCGCTCGCCGTCCAGGGCTTCGGGCGGCCCCGGCCCACCGCGCCGCCTGGGCGCCGCCACCTGCGCGGGCTGCTGGACCGGGTCGGCCTCCTCCAGATCGATTCGGTGAACGTGCTGGCCAGGTCGCACTACTTGCCGGGCTGGTCGCGCCTCGGGCCGTACCCGCGGGCCGCCCTGGATGACTACGTCCACCGGGAGCGCCGCGCCTTCGAGTACTGGGCGCACGAGGCGTCCGTCGTGCCGGTCGCCTGGCAGCCGCTGCTGCGGTGGCGAGCCGAGGCGGCCCTGGCAGGCGTTGGGATGTGGCGAGGCGTCGCGGCCTTCGGGCGGGAACGCGCCGACTACGTCGCGGCGGCACTCGCCGAGGTGACCCGACGTGGGCCGATCACCGCGGCCGAGCTGCCCGGCCCGGGTCGTGGCGGCGGCTCCTGGTGGGGGTGGACGGACGGCAAACGGGCGCTGGAATACCTGTTCTGGACCGGGCAGGTGTGCGCGGCCGGGCGCCGGGCGACCTTCGAGCGCGTCTACGATCTGCCCGAGCGGGTGCTGCCCGCCGACGTGCTCGCCGTGCCCACGCCGGAGCCGGCCCAGGCCCACCGCGCTCTGCTGCTGCACGCGGCGGACCGGCTGGGCGTGGCCACCGCCGGTGACCTCGCCGACTACTTCCGGCTCCCGGCCAGGTTGGCCCGGCCCCGGCTGGCCGAGCTCGTCGAGGCCGGTGACCTGCTGCCGGTGCGGGTGGAGGGCTGGTCGTCACCGGCCTACCTGCGCCCTGGGCTCGTCATACCGCGCCGTGTCGACGCCGCCGCACTGCTGTCACCGTTCGACTCGCTGATCTGGGAGCGTTCGCGGACCAGGCGGCTGTTCGGCATGGAGGTGAAGCTCGAGATCTACACGCCGGCACCGCGCCGTCGCTACGGCTACTACGTGCTGCCGTTCCTGCTGGGTGACCAGCTCGTCGCACGGGTCGACCTGAAAGCCGACCGGGCCGCCGGTGTCCTGCGGGTTCTCGCCGCCTGGGCACATGATCCCACCGAACCAGCCGAACTCGCCGCCGGTGCGCCGACGGCGGCCCCTGTGGTGGCGAGCGCCCCGGCGCCGCCGGCCGGTGGGCAGCCGTCGTCGGCGGTGGTGGTCGAGGCGCTCGCCACCGAGCTGCTCGGCATGTCGGCTTGGCTGGAACTCGGCCCGGTCGAGGTGACCGCACGGGGCACTCTCGCAGGCCCGCTGCGCCGCGCCTTGGCTGCGTCTCCGGCCGCGCGAGGTGGATGATCGGCTTGGTCAGTCGAGGCCTGGCTGCGTGCCCACCCCGTTCCTTCACCCGCGGTCTCGAGCTTGATCACGCGGCTGTCGACGCCGCTCTCACCCTGCACCTGGGCCGGGTCGTAGAAGGGCCGTTCCAAAGCCCGCACGAGATCGGCAGCGACTCGGCTATCAGCCGGGGGGCCGTCCGCTCCGGCGGGGATCGGCGGTTGCCGGTCGGGAGGGTTGAGTGGCCGATCAGAGGGGACAGAAGCCGGCATACCGTCGATCGGAGAGGAATCACCATGAAACTTCTGGAACGTCTCAAGGGCGACATACGGCGAGTCCGGTTGCGTCGTCGTCGGCGTACCGAGCACCCGGACCGTAACCCGCGCTACTGAGGGCGCAGACAGGTCTGAGGAGTCCGGGATCAGCCGTTCAGCCAAGCCCGGAGGCGTTTGCGGCGTGATCGCGGATGTTAGCGATGATCTCAAGGTAGTCGAGGATCTCGACCTATATGAGGTGGCGAGATGAATGGCTGACATCGTGGATCTGATCTATGCCGATCACGATTGGCTGCGGCGCCATTTTCTGTATCTGGACTATGCGACCAGCAATGCCGAGCTGAAGGCGGTGTGGGAGGTACTGGCGACCCGGCTGGACACCCATGCCGAGGCGGAGGAGACCGTGTTCTACCCGGCTCTGCTGAAGAAGGGGGAGGCCGGTGAGCCGGAGGACGAGACCGAGGACGCGATCGAGGACCACAACAAGATCCGCGCCGCTGTCGCCGACGCTCGTTCGCACGGCGTCGGAAGCAGGGCCTGGTTCGAGGCGGTGGGCAGGGCCCGGACGGAGAACGGAGAGCATCTGGACGAGGAGGAGCGCGAGGCGTTCCCGGATTTCATCAAGAGCACCGGGCCTGAGTTGCGCCACGAGTTGGCGATGCGATGGCTGCGGTTCTACGCCGAGCACCAGGCCGGGGCTGGGGTGAACACGGAAAGCAGGGATGCCGCGCGCTACATCGAGGTCAACAGCTGACCGGCCGGGGCTGTGGCGTTCGGCCGCCGACGCCGGGCGGACCTGAGGAGGAAAGGCGGCGATGCGTGAATTTCTCTGCCCCAGCTGTGGGCAGCGGCTGACGTTCGAGAACTCGCTGTGCCTGGGCTGCCGGAGCACCGTCGGCTTCGACCCCGAAACGCGCTCGTTCGCCGTCCTGACGCCGGAGGGGGTGCGTGCCGGGGGCTCCGGCGATTCCAGGTGCGCGAACCGCGAGATCGCCGTCTGTAACTGGCTCGCTCCGGTCGGGCGGTCGTCCGGGCTGTGTGTGTCGTGCGCGCTCACCCGCACGCGCCCCGCGGACGCCGATCTCCGTGCGCTGCCGGCCTTCGCAGAGGCCGAAACGGCCAAACGGAGACTGATCTTCGAGCTGATCGAGGTGGGCCTGCCGATCCGCGGGCGGGACGTCGATCCCGAGACCGGACTGTGTTTCGACCTGCTCTCCAGCAGCCATGAGCCCGTCGTCACGGGCCATGCCGGCGGGGTGATCACCCTGGATCTGGCGGAGGGCGACGACGTGCACCGCGAGCAGCTGAGGGTGTCGATGGGCGAGCCCTATCGCACTCTGCTCGGCCACCTCCGGCATGAGGTCGGTCATTACTACTTCACGATGCTGGCCGAAACCGCAGCCGGCCACGCCCGGTTTGTGGAGCTGTTCGGCGATCCCGACGCCGACTATCAGGCGGCCCTGGACCGCCACTATCAGGAAGGACCTCCGTGCGACTGGCGGCAGACCTACGTCTCCGCATACGCCACCATGCACCCGGCCGAGGACTGGGCCGAGACCTTCGCGCACTACCTGCATGTTCGCGACGCTCTCGACACCGCCGCCGCGTTCGGACTCGCTCCCGCCGCCGCCGCGTTGACGACGCCGCTGCCCGGCGCGGTCGGGTTCGGCCGCATCGTCGACCTGTGGCTACCGCTCGCGTGGTCACTCAATATGATCAACAGGTCGATGGGGCGCCCGGACCTCTATCCGTTCGTCCTCCCGGCCCCTGCGCTGGACAAGATGCGCCTTGTGCACGAGCTTGTCACCGCCGAGCGTGACGCCGGGAGTATGGCGTGAGAGATCACTGGACGGCCAGGAGGCAGAGGTCGTCCTCCCGTTTGGCTGGTTCGGCGACGCGGGTGAGGATCCGGTCACAGAGGTCGGTGAGGCTGTCGCACCCGAGTGGGCTGTGGTCGGCGACGACGCCGGCCAGGGTCGAGCCGGTTGGTGATCGAGGAGATGCGCCGGCGTTCGACGAGCCCGTCGGCCGAGGAACGGGCTGTGCACGTCGTCGAGGTAGGTCGATTGATTCCATCAGGGTCGGTCGGTGGCCAGCCGCCGGTGGAGGTGGTGGACAGAGATGACCGGCTTGGTCAGTCGCGTCGGACCGCGACGCCCTCGTAGCCGAACCCGATGATCTCCGGGCCGATCCGGTAGTTGTCGAGGCTCTCCAACGTCAGCCCGGCCTTCGTGACGAGCTCGTCGATGGGGCGGTCGAGGTGGCAGCCGCCGAACAGCCGGCCCCACGCCGGGGTGAGCCGTGTCTGCCAGCGGGCGACCCGCGCCCGCGGGGACCGGCCGTGCTCGGTGAAATGCAGTGTCCCCTGGGGCCGCAGGACGCGATGGACCTCCCGCAGCGCCCGGTCGACGTCGGGGATCGTGCACAGCGTCCAGGTGACCAGCACGTGGTCGACCGAGGCGTCGGCCAGGTCCAGCCGCTGCCCGTCCCGGCCGACGAACTCGACCGGTACAGCCGTCGTGGCGATTCGCCGCTGCGCGAGCCGCTGGCCGGTTGCCGCCGGCTCGACCGCCAGCAGCCGGGTGACCTGCGCCGGCAGGTGCGGCAGGTTGCGCCCCGAGCCGAAACCGATCTCCAGTACTTCCCCGCTCAGCCCGGCGGCCGCTCGGGCCCGTGCCGGGTCGACCATTCGCCCGAGCACCACGTCGATGATTCGCGGCAGCACCTGGTCGTCGTAGAACCCCATACCCCGCTCCTTACCCGGATCGCCGTCGGCCGGATCAGTGTTCATGTGGTAACAGCAGGCGGCGGGCCGGCGCAAGGCTGCTCGTGAGCGGGATGCCCCGCATTCGCGCTGTGGGCACCGGTCGCGCTGGCGGCGCGGACCAGCGCGGCGATGCCTCGGGAGCGGGAGTGCTCGTGCCAGGCGATGGCGAGTGTCGCCGGCGGGGCGTCGGTGATCGGTACGTAGGTGATACGTGGCCGCGGGTAGCGGGTGGCGATCGAGTGCGGCAGAACCGTGGTGGTGACCTGGAGGGCGACGAGGGCGAGGAGCCGCGGCAGGTCGGTGGCCTGGTGGGTGTCGAAGTCTCTCCGGGACGAACGGGCTTGTCGGTCGAGTGGTGGAGTCGCTGCGGCGGGCCGGATTCCTGCCCGCGATCGGATGCGCCGCGTGGGCCGGACCTTTTCCCGGCCAGGAATCGGACGCCGTCCGGCCGGTGGATTTTATTATTCCGGTATGGGGTTGATCGGAAAGGTCATCGGATGCATCATCATGATCGGCTTTGGTTGCGCCCTGGTGCTTAACGCCGTCGCTGGCATGAAAGCGTTCCTGGAACGTATCTGGCTACGCGTCCGGGGCAACTATGTGACCGGTACCGTGGTCGACGTCGATGTGGTCGAGGATCCGGACCGCTACACGCAGTACACGCCGACGGTTGAATTCGTCACTCGAAGGGGTGAACGGCGGGTCGAGAAGGTGCTGTACGCGACGATCAATGAGTGCAGCGTGGGGGACCGTGTCCGAGTCTTCTACCGGCCGCACGACCAGACCCAGGTCTTCGTCGCGGACTTTTCCCAGGGCCTCTGGATCATCCTGTTCTTCCCCTTCCTCGTCGCCGGTGGCCTGACGATGGCCAGTCTCGGTGTACTGATCCTGATCGGTGTCGACGAGGTCCACTTCGGCGGCGGCCGGGTCCTCGATCTTTCGCCGGATGTTGGTGAATAAAGGTGCCGGAATCCGCCGCGAGAAATGCCGTCGCGGTGGACTGAGCAACAAGCGGAAACTGTTCACCCACGATCGGGCGCGGCTGGGCCGCGTCCCCACCTTTGAGCTGGCCACGCTGATGGCCGGTACGGCGGGCGGCGACTCGACGGCCCCGGCGGCCCCGGCGGCCGGTGCGGTTCCCGGCCCATCGGTGTCCCCGTTCGACCTCGGCCGGTTCTATCCGTTCCTACGGCCGATGTCCGCCGCCGAACGCGCGATGGTCCGCTTGGGGGGTGAACCGAGTGCCGTCACGGCGTATGCGCATCGCCCGCTCCCCGGCGAAATGGGCCGGGATGACCAGCGCGTCCAGGTCCGCGGCGCGGCCGAGGATCTGTTGACGGGTCTGGGCCGCCTGCCTCGGGGCATGGCAGAAACAGCTGGACGCCTGCGGCTCCCAGAACTGGGCGGGGCTGTGGAGGAGATCGCCGACGAGGAGCGCCCGGTCGCCGGCCGAGTCGACCGTGACGACGCCGGTGCCGGGTGTGTGGCCGGGAGCGAGGTCGATCCGAAGGCTGCCGTCGATCGTGTGGGTGTTGTCCCAGATGTCGGCCCGGCCGGCGCGGAGGACGGGCTCGATCGACTCGGTGAAGACGGCGGCCGAGCGTCCTGGCTGCTCGACGAGCGTGTCGGGGTGAAAGAAGCGCAGGTCGGGCTCGGAGAACAGGTAACGCGCGAGGGGAAACGTCGGTGTCCAGCCTCCGTCGCCGTCCGGCCGGGTGTTCCAGCCGACGTGGTCGGCGTGCAGGTGCGTGCAGATCACCAGATCGATGTCGCGGGGCGTGACACCGACGGCGGCGAGGGCCGCGGGCAGGTCGCCGCCCGCTGGCGCGTTAGGCCGTGTGGTCGCCGCGCTGAGGCCGGTGTCGACGAGCACGAGCCGATCGTCGCTGCGTAGCAGCCAGGTCTGCACGGCTATCCGGACCTGCTCGGTCGCCGGGTTCCAGTGCGCGGGTGCCAGTCGGTCGCGGTGCTCGGTCCAGGTGCCCGGATTCATGTCGGGGAAGAACTCGGTCGCCGTCAGCGTCCAGTGTTCAATGTGCGGGATACGCGTCAGCGAGACGTCGCCCACCTGGAGGGTGTCCATGGCGGGAAGCCTGGCCGGCGCAGGGCGCATCGAGAAGAAGGCACTTTGATGTCCACTGCCGCAGCCGGTCCTGCGGTCGGTGATCCCGGTGCCCGGCCGGTCGTTGCTTCGACGCCCGGCGAGCGGACGGTCGTGACGGGGCGGCAGCGTGAGGAATGCCCGGTGACCGCGGTACTGCGCCGAGTGGGTGACAAATGGAGCCCTGCGGTCCTGCGGCTGTTGGGTGAGCGGCCCCACGGCTACAACGAGCTCGACCGTGCCATCGAGGGCATCAGCCGCCGGGTGCTGACCCGGACGCTGCGGGCGCTGGAAGCAGAGGGATACGTCCGGCGCGCCGCGCTCGGCGCTCCTCCGGCCAGGGTCGAGTACTCGCTGACCGATCAGGGGGCCTCGCTGCGCGAACTGCTCTTCGTGCTCGGCCAGTGGGCCATCGCCCACCGCCCGGGTCCCGTCCTCGAAGCCGAGACGACCTCCGACTGAGCTGAGTCGTCGGGTCGATCCAGTCTGCGGTCCGCACGGCCTGGGCATCCTCCGGGCCGAGGGCCATCACCGGATGGGCGGTGGCGGCACGTCGCCGGCCGTCAGCAGCGGGACTACAGAGGCGGCTGGGGCCGCGCGACCCTGGTCGAAACGAGAAGCGCGAACTGGCCTCGGCGGTCCGCCGCCCGAACGACGCGCGGAGCATAATGTAGGTACGTACCTACCGGGAGGCGGTTGTGGTGGCCATCGTGACCTCGCGAGAGTTCAACCGGGACGTGAGCGCGGTCAAGCGCGCCGCCGCCAGCGGCCCCGTGATCATTACGGATCATGGCCGGCCGTCGCACGTCCTGCTGTCGTTCGCCGAGTACCAGCGGCTCACCGGCACCGCTGGCAGTCTGGCGGATGCGTTCATTCTGGACGAGGAGATCGACTTCGAGCCGGTGCGGCCGAGGGACTCGGCGCGCGGGGTTGACCTGTGAGCTTCCTGCTCGACACCAACGTCATCTCCGAGCTCCGCAAGCCCGCGAAACGCAGGGATGACCGATTCAACGCCTGGGCCGAGAGCCTCTCGCCGTCGGACACCTTCCTCTCGGTCATCACCCTGCTTGAGCTGCGCGCCGGTATCGAGAACAAACGGCGGCAGGATGCCCGGCAGGCGGCTGTCCTGGATACCTGGCTGGACCATGGCGTTCTTCCCGCCTACGTAGGCCGGCTGCTCAACGTCGACCAGGCCGTCGCCGACTCGGCGGCGAGGCTCCACGTGCCTGACCGGCGCCCCGCCCATGACGCGCTGATCGCCGCCACGGCGCAGGTCCATGCCCTCGTGCTCGTGACGCGCAACGAGTCCGATTTCGCTCCCATGGGTGTCGCACTCGTCAACCCCTGGACGTCCCAGCCATAGGCGGACCCGAGCTTCTTTCCTCATCGAGGTGGAGTCGCGGCATCCCTGACCGTGCGCGGGTCAGTGGGAGCAATGCAGGTATCCCTTTTTGTCGTTGACTCGGAGTCGCGGAATCAATGGTGTGGGATGCGGGTCGGTGACGTATTCCCGACATTGCGCACCTCGCCCGTGCCGGTCATGGTTGTCGCCATGTCGGAGGCTTTCTCCTCGTGGAGCCCCTTCGGGGTGGTCAGCCATGTCGTGCTGGCCGGCCCCGCACTCGTGTTGTTCGTCCTGGGGCTGAAACTGATGGCCCTGCGTCTGCGGCTCGCGTTGTGGTTCCGCCTCCGCTGGGGGCCACCCCCGTCGCAGATCGCGCCGCCGGAGCCTTCCATGAACACCGATGGCGGCGAGGGCTCGGAGGCGCGCGAACGGGAGGAGCGGCTGGAGGCGGAACTCGCCCGGCGAAGAGCCGAATGGAGGGACAGGTTCTGGGGGCCGGCTGTCGCGGCGACCGTCCTGGACCTGGCGCACCGGGGCTACCTCCACATCTCGCGGGACGCCCGACATGGTCTGCTGGTCCAGCGGTCAGCCAAGCCCGTCGAAAAACCGCTGGCCGGGCACGAGAGCACCGTGCTCGACCTCATCAGCGCGGAGACGGCGACCGGCCCGCTTCCCGCCGACGTCCTGCTCACCGAGGCTCAGCCCGACGGCGAGAAATGGCACGACCGGGTCACGGCCGATGCGCTGCACCGGCCACGGCAGTATCAGCGGCTGGTGACGAAGCTCTGGGTGGCATCCGCGCTGTTCGGGCTGACCTACGCGATGATCAACGGTCTGATCGAGGCGGACTTCTGGGTCGCCCCCGAGGTCCGCACGGAGGACACGCTGAACTCACGCTTTCAGGCGTGGTTCAACGGATTCTTCTGGGGAGCGCTGCTGACCGCGGTGGTCACCGGCGTTTTCTACGCCTGGACGAGCGGGTGGCGCCGCTCGCTCCACCACGCACAGCTGAAGCGGACAACGAGAGCGATCGACGCCGAACCCGCGCTGGCGACAGCCACCGCGGACGAGATCGAGCGATTCGGGATCGCACTCGTGTACGCGGCCGCGCTCGGCCGCGCTCCCGCCGCGGCCGCTCCCTTCACCCGCGCCGCCGCATCCGGCACAGGATCCTGGACCTCCCACGGAGGGACACCCCGGTTCGTCACCATCGACCAGCCGTCGCCGTCGCCGTCGCCGTCGCCGTCGCCGTCGCCGTCGCCGTCGCCGTCCACCGACGCGGACATCGCTGGTTCCGAGACCGTGGTCGGCCACGTGCTGCGTTCGTGGACCGACTCGTCCGGAATGTGGGTTGCGCTTGACGAAGCCGACGGCCGCGGCGACCGGACACCCGCCCGCCCGATCGGCGGCCTCGTCGGCCCCCTGCCGAGACGCCACGCCCGGGTACGCCTGACCCGCCACAGCGGTCAGACCACCTGGGTGGTGAGCACCCTCGAACACGCCCCCGGACCACCGGTGTCCTGGGTGGCACTCCGCGACCTTCTGTCCATCGCCGAACTGGAGCGGCTGCTACCCGGGGGCAAGGCCAGGAGTAACGGCTGGGGGCGATGGGTGGTCCGTCATCCGCAGGCGCCGACCGTGCTGATCAGGGTCAGCCTGTGGGGGAGTCGGCGCCCGCCGGGCAGGCTCCTGCTGGCGCTGGGCGGCCGGCGCCGCCACCAGCCCACACCCGGCACGGCGGACGTCGCGGGCCGCCACCATGCCATCGTCCGTGTCGGGGACGTCACCGCTCTCGTGCTGGCCATCGACCGGCACAGGACGGATCGACAGGACACGATCGCCGCCCTGATCTGGCTCATCGCCGCCCGGCTCGGCGCGCCCGTCGGCGACCCTCCTCCAGCCCTCTCCGGCCACTCCGGCCCCGCCGGCCCTGTCGACACCGCCGGCCCCGCCGGCACCGAAGAGGATCGGCCGTCGCCGGCATCGCCTTCGTAGCCGTTCCACCTGGCACTGGTCAGCCGGGCCGCCGGCCGTGACCGGCGGCTGCTCGGAGCAGCGGCATGAGGATGACGTCGACGATGGACCGCAGGGCGGCGTCCGACGGTGTCCCCGTCACGAGTATCTCGTGGCGGACGAGGTCGATCGGGAGTGCCAGCAGACGGCTGGGCAGGGGCGCGTCGCCGAGCTCGCCGCGTTGCCGCGCGCGGTCGACGATCGGCTGGACCAGCTGGGTGCCACGGGCCACCAGCAGCTCCCGCAACGACTCGGCGGCTGAGGGCGGCAGCTCGGCCATCAGAGTGAGCAGCACAGAGCGGTCACTGGCGTCGACGACCGTTCGCACCTGCTCCAGCAGCGCCAGCAGGTCGCCGGCGAGACTCCCGGTGTCGGGCGACACGATTGTCGTCGCGTTCGCTCGCACGGTGGCCGCGGCGACCATCTCGGCCTTGGTCGGCCAGCGGCGGTAGAGCACGGGCTTGCTGGTCTCGGCGCGTGCCGCGACGCCCTCGAAGGTGAGTCCGGCGTAGCCGTGCTCGGCGAGCTCGGCGGTGACCGCTTCGAGGATCGCCTGCTCCAGGGCCTCGCCACGTCGTCTGGTTGTCTTCGCCACAGCCCTGTAGGATACGCTACGTTTCTAAATTAAGATACGATCCGTTTCTTATGGGGAGGCGTCTCATGGCCAGCACTCCACCTGCCGCGCCCGTTGATGACCGCCAGACCGGGCCGGAGACCGCCCCCGCCGTGAGCGCCGCAGCCGCAGCCTCGGTATCGGTATCGGTACGTAAGATCGTCACGGTTGTCCTCGGGTTGACCGCCCTTCTGGCCCTGCTGCTGCTCGCGTTCGGGCTCCCGGCGTCCAACACCGGGGCGCACGGTGTCCCGATCGGCGTTGTCGCCGACGTCGCCGGGGCCGAGCAGGCCGCGGACCAGCTCCACGGCTTCACCGTGACCCGGTACGACACCGCCGCCGCGGCCCGGACCGCGATCCTGCGCCGTGACATCTACGGCGCCCTCGACCTCAGCTCGGGTGGCACGGTGCGGGTGCAGGTCGCCTCGGCATCGAGCTACTCCGCCGCCCAGCTGGTTGAGCAGGCGGCCGGCGCCGTGGCCTCGTCGCGGGGGGCGACCACGACGGTCCAGGACGTCCGGCCCTTCCCAGCTGACGACACGCGTGGAGCCGGCCTCTCGGCTGGCGCCCTGCCGATGGCGCTGGGAGGCTGGATCGGCGCGGTCGTCATCATGCTCCTCATCCAGACGCCGGGCCGCCGCGTCGCCGCTGCTCTCGGCCTCGCGGTCGCGGGCGGTCTCGCGCTCACCGCGGTCATCCGGTTCGTCATCGGGACCTTCGACACCAACTATCTGATCACCTCGACGGGGGCGATGCTCGGGCTGGCCGCCACGGCCATGACCGTCCTCGGGTTGCGTAACCTGCTCAACGGACTCGGTCTCGGGATCGCCGCCATCGCTCTCGTCGTGCTCGGCAACCCGCTCTCGGGCCTGGCGAGTGCGCCCGAGATGCTGCCGAGGCCCTGGGGTGCCCTCGGCCAGTTCCTTCCGCCGGGCGCAGTCGGCACGCTGCTCCGCGACCTCGCCCTCTTCGACGGCCACGGCAGCACCCAGCCACTCCTGGTCCTGCTCGGTTGGCTCGCGGGCGGCTGCCTGTGCTTCTGGCTCGGCGTGCGCCGCAACCGCGACCAGCTTGAGTCCGAGCACCTCGAGTCCGAGATCGAGGAGGCCATCGGTGAAACCCCCGCCGTCGCATGACGAGTGTCGGTGTTCTCCCGCTTCTGGCCGCTGCTGGCCACGCCGGGCTGCTGCGGCGCCAGGGCCGTTCAGGCGCCTCGGGCCATCGCGATCATGCCCTTGAGGGTGAGGCCGGCCCTGGTCCCGCCGTCGCAGAGGATGTCGGTGCCGGTGAGGTAGCCGGGTCGGTCGCCGGCGCAGAAGGCGAGCAGTTCGGCGATCTCGTCGGCCCGGCCGAAGCGCTTGAGGGCGGCGTGGTCGAGGAGCTTCCCGGCGCCGCTGGCCTCCTCGAGCCGGCCCATGGCGGTGTCGAACGAGCCGGGGGAGACGGACAGGATGCGGGCGCCCTTCGCGCCGAACGCCGCGGCCTGTCGCTGGGAGTACCAGATGACGAAGTTCTTGCTGAGCGAGTAGGCCGAGCCGGGGCGTGACGCCTTCGGGCCGCGGCTCGCGGCCGCGACCAACTTCTGGGTGAACCTCTCGACGTCCACGTCGGCCAGCTTGTAGGCCCGCTTCGGGATGAGGAAGCCGGGGAGCATGTGCCCGGCGATCGAGGCCACGTTGACGAGCGCGAAGCCCTCGCCCGCCACGGCCAGCGCGGCCTGGGTGACGTGGATCGTGCCGAGCGCGTTGATCCGGATGATGGTGTCGGCCGAGCCCATCTGCGGGCTGACGCCGGCGGTGTGCACGACGGCCGTGACCGGTCCCGACTCGCCCGCGCGGGTGAACAGGGCCGTGACCGCGGCCCGGTCGGTGATGTCGCAGACGACGCCGTCCGCCTCGACGCCCAGTTCCTTCAGCTCGGTGACGGCGTCGTCGAGCCGCTGCCCGTTGACGTCGCTGATGACCACACGATGGTCGTGGCCGAGGATTCTGGCGGTCGCGAGCCCCATGCCGCCCGCGCCGCCCGTGATGACAGCGGTCTTCGGCATGGTGTCCTCCGTGTCCTCCGGCGGGCCCTTCGGGCGTCATGTGTGGGCCCTTCCCCATTGTCCGGGTGTACGCGCCGCGGGGCGAACGGTCGGCGGGCGTGGACGGTGGCGGCGATGTGGACGGTGACCCGAGGCCACCAGGCGTCGGGGATCGTCGTGCCCACGACAGGATCCGGAACCGGCCCGTTCTCGGTGGGCCGACGGCCCGACCCGAAAAGGACCCACAAAGACAGAGCGACGCTCCGGTGGCCGGGTTCCGTGTCCTGTCAAGCCTGTTAACCCACCGATCGTGGGTCCATCTGGCCCGGCGTGTCACGCGCTGGACAGACGTGTGACGCCGTGTCAGCTGATGGTTCCGGGGAGCGGCACGTAAAGTAATTCGCGTAGCCCGTCATCGAACGATGACCCGGATGGTTTCGGTGTAGCTGGCCGACGCTACCCGGGTCTGCCGAAAGGCGGTTACGGAAAACCTCCTGGACAGTGCATGCGGCAATGGTTCCGGCGTATTCAAGGCCGCTCACCAAAAGGGATTGCCAAGCGTTGTCGTGTTTCCTTGCGCGGCATCTACCGTGATGTTCTGCCGGATGCCGAAGCGGGCGCGATCGGTTCAGAAGATCTTGTAGTCACCGGGACTGTCCGAAGAGAAGGCGCCGGATCTCCCCTGTGTGGGGGAGCCGGGCCGGAGCACTGAAGGAGTCACTGTGGTCGACGACGGTTCTGCGTCTGGCTGGTCGGCTGACGGCCCGACCGGACGGCATGGAGGTGCCGAATGCCAAGTCTGAAATTTGTCAACGCCGATGAGACTGTCGAATTCGATGGTTGTGTTGAGCTCATCGAGATGGACGACATCATCACGTTCGGCTGCAGATCCGGCAGGTGTGGGATCTGCGTCGTACGGATCGTGAGCGGCGGCGAGAACCTGTCGCCGCGAACGGCCCGGGAGGAACGCCTCTTCGGGCTCCTCGGCGAAGAGAGCCCAGCGATGCGCCTGGCCTGTCAGAGCAGGGCCTACGGCGACGCCGTCCTGGACGAGATCAACTGAGCGCGACCCCCCGAACCCAGCTTCTACCAGCTTCTACCAGCACCGGGAGTAGTGACATGCAGACCTCGAACCGCCTCACCCACAGCGCCCTGCTGCGCCGCAAGCCGTTCCTTTCCAGCGCCGACAGCGCCCGGGCCAAGCAGGACATCGACGCCTTCCTGGACGCGAAGATCGAGGAGTGGAACGCGACCGTACCGTTCGCGAGACACCTTGAAGGCACCGAGATTCATATGCAGTACTACCGGCAGACGCTGATCGAGCACGCCTGGCGTATCCGGCTGATGCGCACCGCGCAGTCCTACGCACTCCACAAGATCACCCGCGTCAACGCGGAGGCGGCCAAGCTCTACGCCGCCTATCAGGACGAGGAGATGCTGCACGACGTCCTTTTCATGAAGGACGCCGAGAAGGTGGGGCTCTCGGCCGAGGACATCTTCGCGACCGAGCCGAATCTTTACACCCGCCTGCTGGCCGGCTACCTGTACTTCGTCGCGGAGCACGAGAAGGTGCTCGGCGTGATCTGCTACAGCTATCTGGTGGAATACACCACGCAGAAGATCACCCCGAAGCAGATCAAGGCCATGCGCACGTCGCTCGGCAAGGACATGATTGTCGGCCAGGCCGCGCACCTGAACACGGACCTCGTCGAGGACCACACCCAGGACATGTGGAACATCCTCAGCCTCTTCGTCGAGGGCGAGCAGGACATCGTCGACATCAAGCGTTACTTCGACGAGATCCAGGAGCTGCTCAGGCAGTTCTTCGTGGACATTTACGAGCGTTTCGGCACCGCCGAGCTCCAGTCGGCCTGACACCGACCCACAGTCTGATCCCGCCGGGTCGGCGGCCACCCCGCCACACCCGCCACCGACCCGGCCCGCGTCCTCGAGAACGGATTATCGGCATGGCTGGGAATTCTGCCTTTCTCATTCTCGCGCACCAGCTCAAGACCATGGTGCCGCCGCTGGCCGAGGCCCTGCGCCAGCGTGGGATCACCCCCTACGTCCTGTCGTCGCGTCCCGCGCAGGACGCCGGGACGCCGGAATGGCGCTCGCAGGTCGCGGGGCTGCACGTCACCGACGGCCACGCCGTGCGCCAGGCCGACGTCGACGCCGAGCTCGCACGGCTGTCGGCGGCCGGCGTCCGGCTGCTTGGCTGCATCACCGTCTGGGACGCCTACCGGGAGCTGATGGCGTACGCGAACCGCTCGCTCGGCGTCGGTGACCTGACCGAACAGACCGTCCGCGGCCTGCGGGACAAGCTGACGATGCGCGAGCAGCTGCGTGAGCACGGCCTGTCGCAGGTGGCGGCCTGGCCGTTCGACGACGAGCGCTACGCGGCCCTGGCCGACCCGTCCCGGTACTTCGTCAAGCCGCGCACCGGGTTCGCCTCGCTGGGCGCGCAGCGTGCCGACCGGCTCACCGGCGCCGCCGAGCTGGAGCGGCTCTGGGAACGCGCGGCGAGCGACGTCGCCTACGCCGGCGCCTTCGAGGGCACCCCGTCGTTCCTCATCGAGGAGTTCATCGACGGCGTGGAATGCAGCTTCGAGGTCAGCGTCGAGCGTGGCTCGGCGACGGTGCACGCGGTGCACGAGAAGGTCGACCTGCGCGAGTCCGGGCGGACGGTGCTCGAGAACGCCTGCGCCTGCCCACCCGTCTCGCTGGACGCCGCGGTGGTCGCGCACGGCGTCGACCACATCGCGCTCGCACTGAAGGCGCTGGGCGTGGACACCGGCGTGCATCACGTCGAGGCCCGGTACACCAGCCGGGGCACCTGGGAGATCGTCGAGGTCAACCTGCGGATCGGCGGCGCGTACATCGTCCCCAGCACGCGGCTGCACAGCGGGGTGGACCTGATGGGCCGGTGGATCGACCTGCTGCTGGGAGACGCCGACCAGCGGACGGCCGACCAGCGGCCAGCCGACCAGGCACCGATTGACCAGGCACCGGTTGACCAGCCGCCGGTTGACGAGCCTGGCGAGCGCGCGGGCGACGGCGTGCGCAGGACCTTCTTCCGGGTGTTCTTCGGCGAGCCGGGGCGCCACGTCGCCCGGCTGAGCCGCCGGCCGGGCCGGATCGAGGTCCTGGAGGACAAGGTCTTCGTCCACGAGGGCGACACGCTGCCGCACGTCGATCGGGAGATCTTCGTCGGCCAGGCGCTGTGGGACATCACGGCGCTCGGCCCCGACCTGCCGGCCGACTTCGTCGCCGAGACGGAGTCCTATCTGGAGATCGGCTACCGGCCATGAACATCGTCATCCTGCATCGCATCCCGTTCGCGAAGATCCGCTACGACCTGGCCGTCGACCACGGCCGCCACACCGTGCGCTACCTCAGCACCACCGGCACCACCGACGGCCTGCCGGCCGGTTCGGACCGACGTGTCCTGACCACCCCGACCGCAGACGTCGACGCGCTGGCCGCCCAGCACGCCGACTGGCTGGGCAGCGCGGACCGGCTGATCGCCCGCTCCGAATACGACCTGCTGCCGGCGGCGCACCTGCGCGAGAGATTCGGCATCCCCGGCGACCGGCCGGCCGACATCGCGCCGCTGCGGGACAAGTGGCTGATGCGCACCCGCGCCGCGGCCGCCGGCATCGCGCAGCCCGCGTTCTGGAGCGTCGCGGACTTCCGCCGCAACCCGCCCGCCACCGGCACGTATCTGATCAAGCCGCGCCTGGAGGCGTCCAGCACCGGCATCGAGACCGGTGACGCCCGGCACATCCTCGACCGCCTCGCCGCACGCCCGGCGACGTCCGACGCATCCGACGCATCCGACGCATCCGACGCGTCCGATGTGTTCGTCGAGGAGTTCGTGCCCGGCCAGATCTGGCACCTCGACGGCTACCTGCGCCACGGCGTCGTCCGCACCGTGACGAGCAGCGTCTACGTCGGGGACTGCCTGAACTTCGCCCACGGCAGCCCGCTCGGCTCCGCGCAGACCCCGGACGAACCGGAGGCGCTCGCGCTGCTGCGCCGCACCCTGCCCGTCCTCGGCCAGCGCGACGGCGCCTTTCACTTCGAGCTGATCCGGACCGGCGACGGCCGGTTCCTGTTCCTGGAGACGGCGAGCCGGGTCGGCGGGGCCGGCGTCGCGGAGACGTTCGAGCTGCGCACCGGCGTCAACCTCTACCAGGTGGACCTGGCACACCAGCTGTACGGCGACATCGACGAGCCTCCCACCCGACCCTCGGCGCACTGGTACGGCTGGTTCGTCTTCCCGGCGCACCATCGCACCGAGGGCACCAGCGTCGACTTCGACCCGGGCCGCTTCGCCGGGCGCCTGGTCTCGTACGTGCACAACGACCGCCCCGCGGCCAGGGCCGGCGAGATCAGCTACGCGGCGGCGGCGACACCGCTGTCCGGGGTGGTCCGCGGCAGCGCCGAGGGCCTGCGCGACACCCTCGCCGAGATCTGCACGCAGACAGCCGTCCTGGAGCCGGTATGAGCACCGCGTGCTTCGTCCTCACCGGCTACAACAACACCCGCGTCTACGACGTCGCGAAGCTGCGCGACCTGTGCCACCAGGAGTACCGGGCGAGGCTCGTCCTGGTCACGGACCAGCCGAAGCCGCAGGACGCCGCCGCCGCCGACCTCGTGATCGCCGCCCCTCTGAGCCCGCTCGACCAGCCCAACCTGCCTGGCCTGCCTGGCCTGCCCGGTCTGGACGACGGATCGGATGAGCCGCCGCCGGATGCGGCCGCCGTGGCCGGGCAGGTCGCCGCGCGGCTGGACCGCCACGACCTGCGGCCGATCGGCGTGCTGCCGTTCTCCGACCGGGGCGTCGTGCTGGGGGCGCACCTGGCGGCGCGGTTCGGGCTGCCCGGCGCCGAGCCGGCCCGGGCGGCGCTCGGCCTCGACAAGCACCGGTTCCGTGCGGTCGAGGCCGCGTCCGCCGACCATCCGACCGGCTACACGCCGCTGCGCAGCCTGGTCGTCCACTCGCTGGCCGAGTTCGAGGCCGCCGTCGCCCGCTTCGGCGGCACGGCGTTCGTCAAGCCGACCAGCGAGGGCAACAGCCGAGGCTGCCAGCATGTGCCGGACCTCGCCGCCTGCCCGGCCCTGTGGGCGGCCCTGCAGCCGTACCACGACCGTGGCGTGATGGTGGAGACACTGGTGACCGGCGCCCGCGAGTACAGCTGGGACTTCGTCGGCGGCGCGCGCTGGCTGACGGAGAAGCGCACCACCTCGGGCCGGTTCCGCGCCGAGTTCCAGCAGATCGTGCCGGCGCCGCTGGACGAGGTGCAGACCGCCCTGCTCGACCAGGGCGGCGCGCACGTCCGGCAGCTGGTGTCCCCGTCCAACGGGGCCTTCCACACCGAGCTGTTCCTGTTGGAGCAGGGGGTGGCGGCGGTCGAGACCAACCTGCGCCCCGGCGGCATGCACATCTGGGACCTGGCCAGGCTCGCCTTCCCCGGCTTCGATCCCTGGCGGGAATGGCTGCGCTGGTCGACCACCGGTGCGGTGGTGCACAGCCGGCCGCAGGCCCAGGCGGTGAGCGGCATCCGGATGCTGCGCGCGCCGCGGGACGGCGTCGTCGTCTCGGTCCCGGACGTCGCGGCCGTGGCGGACGAGCTCGGCATCCCGCTGCACGACGGGGAGCTCCGCGCGGCGCCCGGGCAGCGGGTACGCACCGAGATCGCGGACAACGCCGGCTTCGTCGGCCAGATCATCCTGGTCGCCGACGACGCCGCGACGCTGTTGGACCGCCTCGACCGGCTCAGCGATGCCGTCGAGGAACGGATCGACGTCGACGTCGACGGCCGGGTGGGGCGGGGTCATGGGTAGCTGGCGGCTGCGGGTGTTCCTGGGCGCCCGCGTCCTGTCGACGCTGGGCGACCAGGTGCTCCAGTTCGCCGTGCCGCTGATCATCTACACCGCGACGGGCAGCGTGTCGCTGGCGGGCCTGGCGTTCCTGGTCGAATGGCTGCCGCGGCTGAGCTCCCTTCCGCTGGCCGGGGTGCTGTCCGACCGGTTCGGCGGACGTCGGGTCTACGCGGCCAGCGACAGCGTCCGGGCGGTGGCGTGCCTGCTCACCGCGCTGGCGCTGGCCAGCTGGCCGGGGCATGTGTTCGGGCTGACCGCGGCGCTCATGGCGCTGTGCGCGTTCTGCTACGCCCAGACGTTCATCGCGCTCGAGTCGACCATCCCGCAGCTGGTGCCGCAGAAGGACCTGGCGAAGGCCCAGAGCGTGCTGCAGATCATCAACAGCGGGTCCGGGGTCTTCGGGCCGGCCCTGGGCGGGCTGATGCTGCTCTGGGTGTCCCCGACGCGGCTGCTGTGGGTGAGCGGGGTGGCGTTCGCGGTGGGTGCGTGCGGTGTCGCCGCGCTGCGCGGCCTCGGCGCACCGGCCGCACCGGCCACGGCTGCACCGGCCGCGGCTGCACCGGCCACGGCCGCACCGGCCACGCGAGCCGCGGGCGTACCGGTCGCGGGTGAACGGGCCGCGGGCGTGCCGGTGGACGCGCGGCGCAGTGTGCTCGGCGACCTGCGGGTCGGCGTCCGCAGCCTGGCCGGGGCGCCGATCCTGCTGTCCCTGGTCGGGCTGACGATGGTCGCCAACCTGATGGTGGGTCTCGCCGTGGCCACCGGGGCACCCCTGACCATCGGCCACTTCCACCAGCGCGACGCGGTCTTCGCGACGCTGCAGATCACGGTCGGCGTGTTCTCGATCGTGACCCTGCTGTCGATGACCTGGCTGTTGCGGCGCCTGTCCGTCTACCGGATCGGCGTGCTGTCCTTCCTGGTCAGCGTTGCCGGGGTGGTCCTCATCGGGGTCGCCCCGCTGTTCCCGCTGTATGTGCTCGGCTATGGTCTGTGCCTCGGCATGACCGGGCTGTTCAACGTCTTCATCCGGGTCGAGCGGCTGCACTGGATCGCCCCGGCGGAACGGGGCCGCGTCATCAGCCTGATCGTGCTGCTGAACCAGAGCACACTGCCCCTGGCCGGCGGGCTGGTCGCGCTGGTCGGCGCGGTGCTGCCCGTGCAGGTGCTGTTCCTCGCCGTCGCGGTGCTGGCCTGGCCCGCCTATGCGCTGCTGTTGCGCCCGCTGGCCGCGCAGGCCATGACGGCCCGCCCGGCCGCCCCGGCCGTGCCGGTGCGAGCACCGGTGGCGACGTGACGTCTCCTGCCGAGGGTCTCCTCCGCGCCGACCCACCGTCGCACACGGTCCTGCGGGCGGAGGCGCCATCAGCGAGGGCCAGGCTCGCCTCCGTCTGCACAGTCTCTATCGCCTCGGATGCGGGACAGCGCCGTGGTCGACGGAACGGTCCCAGGCATCGTCCGGGGCGGCTGGCTGGGCGGGAACCTCGACGGTCTCGCGGGCCACGATCCGGTCCTGGGAAAGGGCTGCCCCGCCGCCGGTCACCTCGCCGCCGGTCGCCTCACCGGTGGTCACCTCACCGGTGGTCACGAGCCGGCGGCGGTGAAGGAGCCGCCGGCCTGCGAGTGCGGCCCCGACCCCGAGCACCAGAACCCCGCCCAGCGTGGCCAGCGACGCGGCCAGGCCAAGCGGGCCGATGACCCCGTCGGACCGATCGTCCCGGTGCGCGGCGTCGGTGGCGGCGGCGGACGGCAGCACGTCGGAGTCGGCCGCGCAGACGACCGGTCTGTCCGCGTCCTCGAGTGCGACGCAGGAGACCACCGCCAGCCGGAGCTGGTTGGGCGGTACCTGTCCCACCTTGAGCGAAGCGACGAAAGTGGACGTCTGCCCACGCGGTATGTCGGCCTGCCAGACGACGCTGTCGTCGACGAAGGCATCGCCGTCGGCCGAGTCGACCCGGGTTCCCGGTGGCAGGGACAGGGTGACGACCAGATCCTCCGCGTCGGTGGTGCCGATGTTGCGGATCGTGGTGGTGTAGGTCCGCCGGTCGCCTTCCCTGACGGCGGCGCTGCCGTCGTCGACCGTGATCGTCAGGCTCGGGCCGCTCTGTCGCTGGTCGGGCGTTGGGGTGGCGGCCGTCGCGGCCAGCGCCCCGAAGGGCATGAGGACGGACGCGGCGACGGCGAACGCGCCCGCGCCCAGTGCGCCGAGGAGGCGGGCCGCGACGAGCGGCGGCACGCCGGGTGGGGACGTGCCGGGTGGGGACGTGCTGGGGGAAACGGTGGGGGAAGCGGCCATCTGAGCCTCGTTCCTGAGTTCCTGATGAGCCCGGTGACGTTGCCGCGCGGCCGGTCATGGCACGGCGAAGGTGCCCCGCGTGGGTGGGGCGTCTCCCGGCGGGGAGCGGGGGCAGCGCGGGTCATTGCGTGGCAGCTATGTAATCCAGGGTTGTGCTGTAGGTGTCGGAGGCGACGAAGGGGATGTCGACGGAGTAGTCGTTACTGATCGCGTCTCCTCCCGCCGCGGACGGGACGTCCTGGCTGTGCACCAGGACGGCGGTGGTGTGCGACAGCGGCTGGAAGGCACCGCCTCCGGTGGCCCGGACCGACAGCATGTCCAGCGGGATGGTGTCGTCGTTGCCGGGAAGCGTTCCTGCCAGCGCCGGGGCGGTTCCCTGCACGGAGACCGTGTAGCCGTCCGCGCTGTTCGTGATGACGGTCATGGTGACCGCGTGGTCGGCGGTGACCGTCTGGTTCGGCACGCCGGACAGGGTGAAGGACGTCGGGAGGTCGGTCAGGCTGAGCGTCTGCGCCTCGATCGTCGTCGTCGCCGTGCAGGCTGGCCCGGACCCGCTGCCGGTGCAGGTACTGCCCGGGGCCGCGGAGGCGGCCTGGTTCGCCAGCGCCGCCCCGGGCGTGGCCGTCGGGTCGACGGTGACGGAGTAGGTGATGGTGACGCTCGCGCCGACGGCCAGGCTTCCGGTCCAGGTCAGTACGGGGGCGGTGAAGCTCACGGCGCCTGTGGTGGCGGTGGCGTCGTTGTTCCAGGTGGCGTTGCCGGCCAGCCCGGTGAGGTCGTCGCTGATGGACGCCGCCGGGTACGGGGCCTCGCCGGTGTTCGTCGCGGTGATCGTGTAGCCGATGGTGCTGCCTACTACGGCGCTGGACCGGTCCGCCACCTTGGTGATCGTCAGGGCTGGGACGAGGATCGCGGTGGTGGCTGTGCAGGCGGTGTCCGTGCCGCCGGCCAGGCAGTCGGCGCCGGCGGTCGCCGAGGAGACCACGTTTGTGGCGGTGTGGTCGCCGTTCGCCGGCAGCGCGGTCGTCACCGAGTAGGTGACGGTCGCGCTCGCGCCGACGGCGAGGTCGCCGGTCCAGGTCAGGTGCGGGCTGGTGTAGCTCACCGTGCCGGTGGTGGCCGCGGCGTCGTTGTTGTACGCGGCGTCGTCGAGCACGCCGGACAGGTCGTCGGTGAAGGACGCCCCGGTGTAGGGCGTCTGGCCCGCGTTGGCCACGGTGACCGTGTAGAGGATCGGGCTGCCCGCGACGGTGGTGCCGCCGGTGGAGGCGGTCTTGGTGATGGTGAGCTGGGGGATGAGGATCAGGACGATGGTCCGGCAGGGGGAGGGGTTGTTCCCGCTGTCCGGCGGGCAGGTGCTGCCGAGCTCTGTCGAGCTGACAGTGGTGATGAGCGCGTGCGGGCCCAGGATCTGCTGGTGCACGGTGGCCGAGTAGGTGATGGTCACGCTGGCGCCGACGGCGAGGTCGCCGGTCCAGGTCAGCAGCGGTTCCGTGTACGTCAGAGTGCCGGCGGTGGCGGTCGCGTCGCCGTTGTAGTCCGCGTCCGGGGAGAGACCGGTGAGGTCGTCGGCAAGTGTTGCCGCCGTGTACGGCGTCTGCCCGGTGTTGGCGATGGTGATCGTCCAGGTGACGGTTCCGCCGGGGAGGGTGGCGGTCGTGCTCGGCGTCTTCTGGATGGTCAGCTGCGGCACCAGCAGGGTGAGGGTGGCGCTGCAGGCCGGGTCGGTCCCGCCGGCGGTGCAGGTGCTCCCCGGGGTGGTGGACTCGACGAAGTTGGTCACCACACCTCCCTGGGTGATCGGGTTTACCGTCACCGACAGGGTGATCGTGGCCGTCTGCCCGGGGGCGAGGTCACCGTTCCAGGTCAGCTGGACACCGCCCGGGCCGAATGTGAGGGTCCCGACGGTCGCGGCCGCGTCTCCGTTGTAGGTAAGGAAGTTGTCGGTGTCGTCGTTGCCGAAGCTCACCGTGGCACCGGGGTAGGGAACCTGGCCGGTGTTGGTGATGGTGATCGTTGAATGGATCACGTCGCCCGGGCCCGCGGATGTCCGGTCGATCGCGGTGGCGATGGTGAGCTCGCTGATCCGCGCGGTCGCCGAGCACCGCGCGTCGCCGCTCCCGGCCGGGCAGTTGTTGCCGGCGGCCGCGGAGGCGGCGGTGCTCGTCAGAACGCCGTCGCCGCCCCCCGCCCCCTGGGCGCGCACGGTGACCGAGAAGGTGACCGTGGCGGAGGCGTCCGGGTTGAGGTCGCCGGTCCAGGTCAGGGTGGAGCCGGTGACGTCGACGGTGCCCGCGGTCGCGGCCGCGTCACCGTTGTAGGCCGCGTCATCGAGCACGTCCGCCAGCGCGTCCGTGACCGTGGCGCCGGTGTAGGGAACCTGGCCGGCGTTGCTGATGGCGATGGTGAAGGTGACCGTCTCGCCCGGCAGGACCGTCGCCGCGCTCACCGAGCTCGTGACTGTCAGCGCCGGGGTCAGGACCGCGACGCTCCCGAGGCACCCGGCGTTGGCGCTGTTTGGCGGGCAGGAGCTGCCCGTCTCGGTGGACGCGAGCATGGTTACCAGCACCTTGTCCCCCGGGTCGGGGTCACGCACCGTGAGGGAGTAGGTCACCGTGACCACCGCGCCGACGGCGAGGTCGCCGGTCCAGGTGAGGGTCTGGCCGGCGAACGTCGGGGTCCCCGCGGAGGCGACGGCGTCCCCGTTGAAGATCGCGTCGTCGAGGGCGCCGGTGAGGTCGGCCGTGACCACGGCGCCGGCGTAGGGCGTCTGGCCGCTGTTGGTGATGGTGGTGGTGTACCCGACCACCTGGCCGGGCTCGGCCGAGGTGGTGTTCGCGGCCGTGGTCATCGTCAGCCCGGGGATCAGGACCTGTACGGCCCCGCCGCAGGCCGGGTCGGTCCCGCCGGGCGGGCAGTTGCTGCCGGGCGCGGACGTGACGAAGGCTCCCTGGACGATCCGGTCACCCAGGTCCGGATTGTTGATCACGGAGCTCGCGGTGATGGTCACCGTCGCCCCCACCGCGATGGGGCCCCTCCAGACGAGCGCCTGGCCCGGGATGGTGACCAGTGTGCCCGAGCTGGCGGTCTGGTCGCCGGTCGGGGTCGCGTCGTCCCTGATACCGGCAGAGGCCAACGTCACCGTGATGTCGCTGTACGGGGTCGCTCCGGTGTTGGTGAACGTGGCGGTGAACGCGATCCGCTGGCCGGGAACGGCGGAGCTGACCGTCGTCACGTTGATCGCCAGTCTGCTGACGGTGACCGTGGAGGTGCAGCGTGGGTCGGCCGACCCCGCCGCGCAGTTGGAGCCGGACGACCCGGACTCCAGCTGGTCGGTGAGGGTGCCGTCGCTGAAGGTTCCCACGGTCACCGAGAAGGTGATGGTGACCAGTCCCGAGGCCGGGACGTTCCCGTTCCAGGACAGGGTGGACCCCGTGATGCCCACCGTGCCCGCCGAGGCCGTCACGTCGCCGTTGTAGGTGCTCTGGTCGAGCACCTCGCTGAGGTCGTCGGTGAGCGCGGCGCCCGTGTACGGGGTGGCGCCGCCGTTCGCGACCGTGATGGTGTAGGTGACCGTGTCGCCCGCGGGAGCGCTGGGCACGTCCGTGCGGGTGGTGAGGGTCAACAGCGCCGGAGCCGTGATCGGCACGGTGGTGGTGCACGACGGATCGGTTCCGCCGGCCGGGCAGTTCGCGCCCGCCGAGGTCGAGACGACCGTCCCGGTCAGCGCCTGGTCTCCGGGCGCGGGATTGCCCACGGTGGTGGTGAAGGTGATGGTCGCGGTGGCGCCAGGAGCGAGCGCGCCGGTCCAGGCCAGCGTGGGAGCGGTGTAGGAGACCGAGCCCGTCGAGGCCACCGCGTCGCCGTTGTACCCGGCGTCGTCGAGGATGCCGGCCAGTGACTCGCTGATCGTGGCCGCGGGGTAGCTCGACTGGCCGGTGTTGGCCACCGTGATGGTCCAGGTGACCGTCTGCCCGGGCAGGGCGGTCGCGGCGTCGGCGGTCTGGTGGATCGTCAGCGCCGGCGTGAGAACCACGACACCCGAGAGGCAGCCGGGAGTGGTGACCTGCGGGCAGGAGCTTCCGGCCGCGGTCGACGTGGTCGTGACGAGCACCGTCTTGTCCCCCGGGTCGGGGTCGCGGATCGTTGCGGAGAAGGTGATCGTCGCCGTCGCGCCCACGGCGAGGTCGCCCGTCCAGGTGAGGGCGGAGCCCGCGAGGCTCACCGTCCCGGCGGAGGCCACGGCGTCGGCGTTGTAGACCGCGTCGTCGAGGAGCCCGCTCAGCCCGGCCGTCACCGTCACACCGGTGTAGGGGGTCTGGCCGCTGTTGGTCACCGTCGTCGTGTAGGCGACGGTGCCCCCGGGCAGCGCGGTGGAGGCGTTCGCGGTGGTGCCGACGGTGAGTCCGGGGACGACGACCGTGGCGTACAGCGAGCACCGCGGATCGGTGCCGCCCGGCGGGCAGTTGCTCCCCGGCGCGTCCGTCGTCGAGGAACCGCTCAGGACACGGTTCCCCGGGTCGGGGTCGCGGATCGTCATGGTGGCGGTGACGACGAGCGTTGCGCCCACCGGGATGTCGCCGGACCACACTCCACCGGCCGCGGAGACGGAAAGCGTGCCGAAGTTGGCCGTCTGATCACCGTTGCTGATCACGTCGTCCCCGATATCGGTGCCGTCGCTGCTGATCGTGATGCCCGTGTACGGCACCTGCCCGGTGTTCGTGACGGTGGTGGTCGCTCTGATGACCGATCCGGGCGTCGCGGTCGGCTGGTCGAAGGCCGAGGAGATGATCAGCTGGGCGATCGGGACCGTCACCGTGCAGCGGGTGTCCGTCCCGCCCGCGGGGCAGTTGCTCCCCTCGCTCGGCGAGGTGATCGTGTTGGTCAGCAGCCCGTCCCCCGCGGCCGGGCTGTCGGTCGTGACCGAGTACACGATCGTCGCGCTCGCGCTGGCGGCGAGGGCGCCCGTCCAGCTCAGTACCGGCGCCGCGTAGCTGGCGGTACCGGTGGTGGCCGTGACGTCGTTGTTGTAGACGGCGTCGTCGAGCACCCCGGCGAGCGGGTCGGTGAACGACGCGGCCGGGTAGGGGACCTGGCCGGCGTTGGTCACCGTGACCGTGTAGGTGGTCACCCCGCCGGGCGTGGACGTCGCCGCGCTCGCCGACTTCGCGATGGTCAGCCGCGGGACCAGGATCTGTACGGCCGCGGTGCAGGCCGGGTCGGTTCCGCCCGGCGGGCAGTTCGCGCCGAGTGCCGAGGAGGTGGCCGTGTTGACGAGGGCTCCGTCACCGGTGGTGGAGCTGAGCGTGGTGATCGAGAAGGTGATGGTCGCGCTGGCCCCCACCGCCAGATCGCCGGTCCAGGTGAGGGTCTGCGCGGCGTAGGTCACCGAGCCGGTGGTGGCGGTGGCGTCGCCGTTGTAGCTGGCATGATCCAGGAGCGCGGCCAGCGAATCGCTCACGGTGGCGCCGGTGTAGGGGGCCTGGCCGGTGTTCGCCACCTGGATCGTGTACGTGACGGTGCCGCCAGGGGTCACCCCGCCGGTGTTCGCGGTCTTGGTGATGGTCAGCGCGGGGATGAGCACCGTCACCGTCGTGGTGCAGGCCGGGTCGGTTCCGCCGGGCGGGCAGTTGCTGCCCTGCGCGGTTGACGAGATGGTCGTCCGGACCATCCGGTTGCCCGTGTCCGGGTTGCGTACCTGCACCGACGCGGTGATCGTGACCGATGCTCCCGGCGCGAGGTTGCCGGTCCAGTACAGGTTGTGGGCGTCCGCCGTCAGCTGGCCGGAGGTCGCCTGGCCGTCGCCGAGGTAGGTCGCGTCGTCCTGTTCGTCGGTGAGGCCGATCGCGAACAGCCGTCCGCTGTACGGGGTCTGGCCGTTGTTGACCGCGGTGAAGGTCCGTCGGATCACACCCGTCGGGATGGTGGTGCTCACGTCGGAGCTGGCGGTCAGCGTCAGGATCGACACGGTCACCCTGCTGGCGCAGCGCGGGTCGGTCCCGCCGGCCGGGCAGATCGTCCCCACGGTGGGCGAGGTGACCGAGCTCGACAGCACCTGGTCGCCGGTGCCCGGGTTGGCGACCGTCACCGAGTAGGTGACGGTGGCGGTCGCCCCGACAGCCAGGTCTCCCGTCCAGGTGACCGCGGACCCGGTGAAGGCGGCGGCACCGGACGAGGCGGAGACGTCGGCGTTGTACGTGGCGTCGTCGAGCACGCCCCCGAGGGCGTCGGTGAACGTCACCCCGGTGAACGGGCTGGCGGCGGTGTTCGTGGTGGTGACGGTGTAGGTCACCGTCTCACCCTGGGCCGCTGACGGGGCGCTCGCCGTCTTCGCGATGACCAGCGGCCCGGCCGCGACGGAGAGGGTGGCGGCCCGGCTCGCGGTCTGTCCGAAGGCGTCCGTCACTTCGACGGTGAAGGGGTAGCTGCCGGCAGTCGTCGGCGTGCCGGCCAGCAGGCCGGTCGACGGGTCCAGGGTGATACCGGGCGGCAGGCTGCCGGAGCTGACCGCCCAGGTGAACGGCGCGGTCCCGCCGGTGACCGTGAGCTGCTGGCTGTAGGAGACGCCCGCCTGGGCGGCCGGCAGCGACGAGAACGTCAGGCTCGGCGGCGCCGCGATGGTGAGGGTGAGGCTCCGGGTCGCCGACTGGTTGAACGCGTCGGTCACCCGGACGGCGAACGAGGCCGTGCCGGCGGTGGTCGGCGTCCCGGACAGCAGCCCGGTGGACGGGTTCAGCGTGAGGCCGGCGGGCAGCGCGCCGGCGCTCACCGACCAGACGAACGGGCTCGTCCCGCCGGAGACGGTGAGCTGCTGGCTGTAGGCCACGCCGACCTCACCAGCCGGGGGAGCGGGGAACGGCAGCGTCGGGGCCGAGGCGATCGCGATGGTCAGGTTCTGGGTCGCCGACTGGCCGCTGGCGTCCACCACCCGCAGAGTGAAGGGGTAGTCCCCGGGAGTGGTCGGGGTGCCCGTCACCAGGCCGGTGGCCGCGTTGAGGATGAGGCCGGGCGGGAGGCTGCCGGAACTGAGCGACCAGGTGAAGGGGGACGTTCCGCCCGTCGTCGTGAACTGGACCGTGTAGGCCGCGCCCACCTCGCCGGCTGGTGGGGCCGGGTTCGTCAGGCCGGGCGAGACGTTCGCCGTGACCGGGGAGGAGATCGCCGAAGCCGGCCCGGTGCCCGCCGCGTTGACGGCCGCGACGGTGAACGTGTAGGTGGTGCCGCCGGTCAGCCCGGTGACCGTCCGGGTTGTCGCGGTGCCGGTGAAGGTCTGCGGCGCCTGGGCCACCCCGTTGATGAAGGGGGTGACCACGTAGCCGGTGATCGGGCTGCTGTTGTTCGCCGGGGTCGACCAGGTCAGGGTCGCCGACTGGCTTCCCGCGCTCACCGCGGTGATCGACGGCGCGGCCGGCACGTTGTAGGGCACCACCGCGGCCGAGGGCTGGCTGGCCGCACCGTTTCCGAGCGCGTTCACCGCCCGCACGGTGAAGGTGTAGGAGCCACCCACCGTCAGCCCGGTCAGCGTCCGCGTGGTCGTCGAGGCGTCGAACGTCACCGGCGTCTGCGCCACCCCGTTCAGAGAGGGGGTGACGACGTAGCTGCTGATCGTGCTGCCGTTGGCCGAGGGCGCGACCCAGCTCACCGTGGCGCTGGCGACCCCGGCGGTGGCGGTCGGCGCCGCCGGGGTGCCGGGGACGCTGGTGTAGGTGTAGGGCACCAGCCCGGCGATGCCGGAGGTGACCACGGTGACCCCGACCGCTTCGACCGTCGACCGTGCCGGCATCGAGGAGATGGACAGCGAGCCGTTGGGGTTGACGGTGAAGCAGCCCGCGGCCGGGCCGGACTGGCAGGGCAGCAGCACCACGGGGGTGCCGGCACGCTGCTCGGCCGTGGTGCCGATCTCGATCGCGGTGGCGCCCGCGATGTTGGTGCCGGTCACCGTGGCCGAGCCGCCGCCGGACACCGAGCCCGAGGTCGGTGTGATCGCGAGCCCCGTGGGGGCCGACGGCACGGTCCCGGCCGTCGTGGAGCTGGTGTAGCCAGGGGCGACGTCGCCCGCGCCCACGGTGCTGACCGAGGTGGTCTGGATCAGTGATGGCGTGACACCCGACCCGGTCACGATCGCCACCACCGTGATCGGTGGCAGGGACGTCCCGGCCGCGAACGGCGCGTTGCTGTTGGTGCAGCTGATATTTCGCCCCGACGGCGCCTCGCAGACCCAGCCCGATCCGAACGCCCCCACCGGCACCACGTTGACCGGCACCGTCTGGGTGACCGTGACAGGCTGCGTCACCGCGGCGCCGGCTGCCACGGCCGCGGTGACCGTGTAGGTGACCGGGTCTCCGGGCTGCGGGCTCGACCCGTTGTAGCTCGTGGTCGCGACCGTGAGCGTGGGAACCGCGTCGATCGTGGCCACCTTGACCTCGTCGATCTCGTGGTTGTCGTTCTCCCCGCCGGTGGCGCCGACCCAGCCGAAGGTGAGCTGGCGCGGGACGCCGTCCGCGTCGGTCCAGGACGACGACGGGTAGAGGCCGGCCGGCGCAGCCGGCAGCGTGCCGGTCAGGACCACGGCCGACCCGCCGATCGGGGTCACCTCGACCCGGTAGCGCTCGGGGCCGACGGACGTCCCGGTGTCGTCGACGATCGTCGAACCGGTCGGGTTGATGATCACCTTGACCGGCACCCGCGCGCTCGCCCGGTTGCTTGTCCGCAGGTTCAGCGGCGCGGCGGAGGTCGTGCTCGCGGTGCTGTTGACCGCGCAGTACCCGGTCGTCCCGTTGCCGGGGCCGCGGACGACGACCTGCGCCGGCACTCGTGCGCCCGAGGCGATGTAGGGCGGGTCGACGCAGTTCGTGCCCTCGTACTGGTTGTTGCTGAAGTCGCCGTAGAGGTCCACGCCGACGCCCAGGTAGGCGTTGCTCAGCCCGACCGCGCTCGGCCGGCTCGGCGAGTAGCCGAGGGCACCGGCGGACTGCCCGAGGTTCGACGGTGCCGCCGGCCGCGCGGGATCAGTCGCAGCCAGGACGAACCCGATGCCGTCGCCGCCGGACGAGCCGCCGTACTGGTAGGTGTTGAAGCTGACGACCAGCCCCCGGGACGTCGGCACGCTGGTCGCCCCGAAGACGCCACCGACCAGGTTGGCGGAGTGAGTGGTCAGCCGCAGTTTCCCGGACCCCTGGGTGTCCTTCTCGGTCTGGCAGCTGCGCAGCACGCCGATGGTGCTGTTCCCGCTGGCCGTTAGGCAGGCGGCGTTGCCCCCGCTCTGCCCGGGGGCGAGGCCGGGCAGCACGACCGCGCCGGTGCCGTTCGGCGTGTTGTTGTGGAACGGCTGATCGAAGACCACCGTGCCGGCCGCGAGCGCCGGCGGCGACGTGAACATCGAGATGGACCCGGTCAACAACGTGGTGATGACCAGGAGTACCAGGACTCGTTCCGGACCGCGACCCATTCGGGAAACCTGGCCCGGTGCCCTTTCCCGTTCCGATTCTCTCGCCGTGCTCACCACGGCCACGATAAGGGTCTTTACGCCGAACAACAGTGAGGCGTTGTCCCCTAGGAATCCGGTGTGTCGCGGCGGATATCCGGCGGCGACTCCCGAGGTTTCATGAAGTCGTCTTCTGCTGCCCTTGTTCGAGTATCACCGACCATCGGTAGTATCGGGCATGGCGCTCTTTCCGGCCGCGATGGCACTCTCGGCATCCTCCTGTCGGCGCAGCACCTGGGCGGCTGCCGTGACCCGGCGGCGGTAGAAGCGCCGGCCAAACAGGCCGACCAGCCCGAGGAGTACCAGGCCGACAAGAACCACAGTTGCCCTGACCACCGGGAAAATCGTTACCGAGGCCGCTGCCCGCTGCATCGAGCCATCCCGTGAGGGAAAGGCCAGCTCGGCCCGGCAGCGACACATCGCCGGCGGGTCGTTCCACTGCACCGAGACATTACGGGTCTCGCCGCGCGGCACTGTGAAATCGGGGAGAGTCACCGTGCCTCCGCCCACCCGGAGGCGCAGCCGGCCCTTTTCGCCGCGGAAGTCGCGATGCACCGTCCCGGTGTTGCGAAAGGTCGCCGAAATCCGAATCGGCCCGCCTGGCGAGAACGACGGCATCGCCAGTCTCGTGATCTTTACCGTGTCGTCCACCGGGCCCGGGACAGTGATGTAGATCGGCGCGCCGATTCCCCGGTTCAGCCGGATCTGCTCACGCCCCTGCGCGGGAACCATGAACAGGATGGCGACGTGATGGTCGCCCGGCTCAGGTCTGGGCGGCACCGTGATCCGCACGGTGACGACCTGCCGGGCGCCGGGAGCGAGGCGGAACCGCTCGGGCTGTACCTTCACCCAGCTCATGGCCGAGTACGGGGTTTCCTCCCGTAGGAACCGGACATTGCCCTCATGATCCGCGGAGAAGCCGGTGTGGCTCACCGCCAGGTCGAGCGGGTCCCGCCCCCGGTTGGTCACCGTGAACTCATGCCTGCCGTCGATCTGCTCCGGCGAGACGACCATCCTCGTCGGACTCACCGAAAGCCCGAACGCGGGGGCCGGGGCCGTGGGCGCCGGCGCGGCAGGAGAGGGGGCCGCGGCAGCCGGGCCCGCGCCGGCCAGAGCGAGCTGCCCGAGGAGGCAGCCGAGCACGACGAGGATCCGGGCAACACGTCCGGTTCGGGCCCTCCGGCGTTCGTGAATCTGGCAGGTCACCATCAGGCCATCACCGTTTTGGAACCCTTCTGTGTGGTCGCGCTGTCCGGTTTCCGGCCCGGCAGCCGCCTATGTGCGGCTGTTATCGGACCGGAAACCGGGCACAACCATTACAGGGTGGTGGCGACGTAGTCGAGGACCGCCGAGTAGGTGTCCGGACGGACGAACGGAATGGTGATCTGATAGTCGTGCGAGACGGAATCGCCCAGTTCGGCCGATGGTGACGCATGGCTTTCGACCACGACCGGCGTCCCGAATGCCAGCGGGGTGAAGGCCCCGCTCCCGGTCGGACGCACCTGCAGCGAACTGATGGGGATCGTGTCGGTGTTTGTGGGTGCCGGCGGGTTGAGGGTGGCCGTCTGCGGAGAGACCGAGACCGTGTAACCCTCGAAGTTGTTGGTCAGGACGGTCATGGTGACCGGCGTGGTGGTGGCCACCGTGTCTCCCGGGTTACCCGAAAGCGCGAAACTTGCGGGAAGGCCGGTGAGGGTGATGGCCGAACCGACCACCACCTGGGCGGTCGTGGACTGGGGCGGCGAGGTCTGCCCCGGGGCAGCGCTCGTCTCGATGCTCGTGGTGCCGACCACCATCGCGGCCCCGGTGGCAATGATCAGGCCGCGCCGGAGCGTGACCTGCGATCTGCCTTTATTGGACATTCCGAACTCCGCTCGCTTGAAACGACTACGGAGAGTGTTCGGATGGAGTTTTGCCTGGTCAAGGAAAGGCTGGCCGCAGCGCGTGCTGTCCCGCTCTGGCATAGGGAATATCTGACGGAATGGCGTGTTTGCCCGGCTGCCGTGAGACAAGCCGGGAGCGTCGCGGCGACCGTGTCGCCCCGGGCACGCTGGCGCGGGTCTCGATTATGGGAAATCGGGGCGGTTGCTGCGGCCCGTGCCTGCTGCCCACCACCAGTCGGTCAGGGTGGCCTGGGCGCGCACACAGGCGGGCGATAGGACCGCGCCGGTTCGCACGGATAATTATCCAACCGAACACCGCCTTGTGGCAGGTGGTAGCCAGGATGCCCGGGCGCCGGCGTGCCGGCGGATCGGAACCGGGCTCACCGAGGAAGAGTGGCATCACCACCTCCCTGGCGTGCCTTATCGGCAGACGTGGTGAAGCCCTTCCTACAGGTCGGCGTAGAGCGTTTCCTCGGCGATGAGGATCCTTTCCAACAATCGCGGAAACGTTCCGTAGTCGCGTACCGCGTAGTGGACGGTCGCGCGATTGTCCCAGAACGCGACTGAGCCCGGTCGCCACGAGAACCGCACCTGGTTCGCCGGCTTGCGGTACTGGTCGATGACCGCGGTGAGAAGTTCCCTGCTTTCCGCCCGGTCCAGCCCGACGATCGTGGGCCTCTGGGTGAAGTTCACCCAGAGGGTCTTCGCACCGGTTTCCCGGTGCGGGCGGATGATCGGATGGGCGACCACCGGATAGTCGTGTCCGGACTGGTGCAGCGCGGCCCGGTAGTCATGGGTGACGTGGTGGCCCTCGAGTCGGGCCTTCACCTCGTCGGGCAGACCCTGGTAGGCGAGGGCGGCGTCGACCCAGATGGTGTCGCCGCCGACCTCGGGCAGGTGGACCGCCCGCAGCACTGCTCCCCAGGTCGGCACGAGCCGCCAGCTCGTGTCGGTGTGGTACGGCTCCCAGACATCGTCGCCGGCCTGCGGAGTGTGGGCCTTCTCGTGTTTCTTGAAGTCCTCGCTGGCGATGCGGTGAATCGCCGGGCTGATGTCGGGGCCGGCGTTGCCCGCGCCCGGATGGGTGTAAAGGGGGCCGAACTGTCGGGCGAAGTCCTCGTGCTGTGCCTGGGTCAGCTCCTGGTCCCGGAAGAAGACGACCTTGTACTTCAACAGCGTGGCCCTGATCTGGTCGCGTACCTCGGGCGTGAGTGGCTCCCGGAGATCGACGCCGCTGATCTCCGCGCCGATTGTCGGTTGCAGAGCCTGGACGGCCAACGAGGACTGGACGGGCGTGTCGACGACTGTGGTCACGGTGTGTCCCTTCAGGGATGCTGCCGGTGGGGTGCCGCTGGTCGGTGATGGACGGGCCTCGGTGCTGTCGCGGGTGACGATCTCCCGCCGGTCCGCATGCGTAGGGCCTACCTGCGCTCGCTGTCATGTCTCCGGAACCCCTGCCGCTCCGCCTGCGCGACCGAGGTCGGGGGACGGCGTCCCGCGGCGGGCGTCGCGGCCTCTGGTGAAGCGGGGTGCGCGCCGTGCGGGGTGGTCCTAGCGCGGCGGCCAGTGCCTTTCCGGCGCCTGCCAGGCGCGCTGGCCATACGCGCTGGCGCCCCCGCGTGGCCGCCTGACATGTGGCGTGCGGGGGCGCCGCGGTCCGGCGGCTGCTCCGGCTCGACACGGCCACCGTGCCCGTCGTCTGGCCGGGTCGTGCGGGTCCTGATGCTGGGCGTCAGTGGCCGCTGCGGCGGGCCGGACAGCTCGCGGAGGTCACTCGCAGCAGGTCGATGTGCTGTCGCGACACCAGGTACGCAGTTCTCGACACAGGTCCAACATGACCAAAGTTTGTCGATCGGTCAAGTGCGTAAAATAAGTGACCCACGTCACAAAATGGAATGTCGGGATGGTAGTGATCCGGATCGATCGCGGGACTGGCCTGGGTGCCGCCAGTCTTGACCGTTATCTCCACCGAGAAGCTTGACAAGCTCTGACGTCTGCGCGCATGTTGCTACCTGTGTATCCACCCCACGTCGGCCCGCCGCCCGTGCGGGGCTCCGTGCGGGTGCGCCGGCCGCTGTAGTGGAGCCGGATTTCCCACGGGGTGACCCGGCGCAGACGTATCGCACGGAAACCGTCAGTTCCCGCCTGGCGTCGCCTTTCTTATCCTTTTCGCCCTCCCCCGGCCTCGGTCGGCCAGCAGAACGCTCCTGAAAGGAACTGGATGAGGAGGAGATCCGATTAATCAGACTGCGGCAGCACCCGTGACGATTCAGGGACTGTTGGACCAGCTGCAGGCTACCCGGGACGCGGAATGGGCACCGGAGCAGCTTCGGGCCCATGCCGACCTGCGACGCTCCCTCGAGGAGAACGCGGACCGCGCGCGCTTCGTCAGACCAGGCGACGTGGTGGCGCCCTTTGCTCTGGCCGAGGTCGGTGGCGGCAGTGTCGTACTCGACGACCTGCTGGCCGACGGGCCGGTGACACTTGTCTTCTTCCGGTTCGAGGGCTGCCCCGCGTGCAACACGGCCCTGCGCGGCTACCAGCTCACCCTCGCGCCGGCCCTGCGCGAGCTGGGGGCGCACCTCGTCATCGTCAGCCCCCAGATCCCCGAGAAGCTGCTGGCGATCAAGGAACGGCACGGCTTCGAATTCCTGGTGGCCAGCGACCCCGACCGGGTTCTGATCGACTCCTTCGGTATAGGTTTCGCGCCCGACGCGGCCGCGCGCGACGAATCTCGGCGCAGCGGCGTGGATCTCGGTGCGATTCTCGGCACCGGAGAGTGGACGCTGCCCTATCCGACGGTCGTCGTCATCGACCGCGACCGGATCGTTCGTTTTGCCGACGTCCATCCCGACTGGATGGTGCGGACCGATTCCTCGGCCGTTCTCGCCGCGGTTCGGCCCCTTGTCGGTCGGCGACCGGCCCCCTGATGAGGAAGGACCAGGTAAGAGATGACGCTTTCCACATATGACGTGTCGGCAACGGGGACCCGGCCGGCGCCGGATGCGGCCCCCGGGGCATCCGCCGGTGAGCGGGGGAACCCGTGGGCCGGGCTGGTCGCACCGGCGGAAGGCGGGCAGTGGCCTCGCCCGGAACCGGTCAGAACGGTCGAGGAAGAGCGGCTGCACCGTAAGCGCAAGCTTGCCGCCGCGTACCGGCTCTTCGCCAAGCTCGGCGTCGCCGAGGGCTTGTCCGGCCACATCAGCGCCCGTGATCCCGAGCTGACCGACCATTTCTGGGTGAACCGGTTCGGCCTCGACTTCAGCCGGATCAAGGTCTCCAACCTGTTGCTGGTCAACTGCAACGGGGAGATCGTCGAGGGCACGCCGCCGCTGAACCCGGCGGCGTTCAACATCCATTCGCAGATCCACGCCGCCCGGCCGGACGTCGTCGCCGCCGCGCATACGCATGCGCTGTACGGCCGGGCGCTCGCCGCCATCGGCGAGCCGCTGCATCCGATCTCGCAGGATTCCCTCGCGTTCTACGAGGATCAGGTGATCTTCGACGAGTACAACGGGGTCGTGCTGGACAAGGAGGAGGGCCGGAAGATCGCCACTGCGCTCGGTCCGCGCAAACTGGCGATCCTGCGTAACCACGGCCTGCTTACCGTCGGCACCAGCGTGGAGGCGGCGGCGTACTGGTACATCGCGGCGGAGCGGGCCGCGCGGACCCAGCTCGTCGCGGCGGCGGCCGGTGCGCTGCGAATCCTGGACCACGAGATCGCCAGCGCCACCGCCGGCGAGGGATGGGGTGACGACGGCGCTCGCTGGGCTTTCGAGGCCCTCTACGACCTCATTGTCGAGGAACAGCCCGACCTGCTCGAGTGACATCCGGCACGGCCGGTACCAGCGCTCTGGACCGGGACTGACGCGGAGGGGGTGTCTCACTCGGGACTTACACAGCGGGCTCAGCCCTTTCGCATTGCTGACGAGCGTGCGGCGGCACCAACGAGTCCGCGTGCAGCTCGTTCCGCAGATTCTCGAGGGCCGCCCGCAGGCAGCCGGGTCGTTCCGTCCACGGCAGGTGGCCGCCACCCGGAACCGTGATCAGGCGCCCGCGGGGGAAGAGGTCGGCCGTGGCGGATCCGACCGACGTCGGGATCGGGCTTGCCCCCCCGACCACCACATGGACGGGGCAGGTGGCGGTCGGCGCGAGCCTGGCGAGAGTGTCCTGGGCCAGGTGGTGGCGCATCGACGTGAGCGATTCGGCGTAACAGGACACGGACAGCCGCAGACCCGCCGGCATCGCCGGCGCGTGGGCAGGGTTGGCGTAGTAGCTGCGCCAGAAGAGCGCCATCGACTCGAGGGCCTCGGCCTCCGAGCCGAACCCGGCCAGCGCCCGCCGATCGAGCGCGTCCGCGCGGGCCGCGTCCCCGGCTGGCAGCCGGGCGGTCATCTCCGTCGCGAGCGCCGCCTCCCCGCCGTCGCCGGTGGCACCGAACGGGTCGACGAGCACCAGGCCCAGCACCCGGTCGGGGCGCGAGACCGCGAGATGCATCGCAAGATGGCCGCCCCAGCTGTGGCCGACGACGCAGACGTGCTGGAGGCCGAGCGCGTCGATGACGGCGACAGCGTCCGCTACGTGGTGTTCGAGGGTGTACGGGCCCTGTTCGCTCGACGGCGGGACGCCGCGCTGGGTGTACCTGACGGTTTGCCAGCCCTCGAGTTCGTCGGCGAACAGGAAGCTGGTGTCAGAGAGCCCGGGTCCGCCGTGCAGGACGAGCAGGGGAGTCCCGCCGCCGCGCACGGAACCGGCCACATGGCCGCCCGCCCGCGCCACGCGGAAGGCACGGGCGGACCCGGGGTCCTGGCGTGGAGCGGCTTCCGGGGGGCGCTTGGCCCTCGCGGCCGTCACCGCCTCGTCCAGAGGCCCGCTGGGTCGTCGCCGCCGCGGAACCCGTGGCTTTCCGCCATCGCCGCGGCCTGCGTGAAACCGGCGCCGACCCTTTCCGGGGCGTGGGCGTCGCTGCCGAAGCTGAGCGCCTGACCGCCGGCGTCGCACCACCAGGCCACGATCTGGGGGTGCAGGGGCACGGTGGTGTTGACCTCGAGGACCCGCCCGCTGGCCGCGAGCGCGCCCAGCACATTCATGTACTCGTCGCGGAACCGCGCGGGGTAGTAGGGACCGGCGGTGTCCGCGGGCCAGTCGCGGACGGGATAGTCGATGTGGCCGAGGATCTCGAAACGGGTGTCCGCCTCGATCATCTTGTGGACGTCGGCGAGGTACTCGCGGACGACGTCATCGGGGGGCATCTCTGTGAAGAGGTCCCCGACCATGTGGTAGCCGCCGTGGCGCTTGACTGAGTGCGAGGACGCGATCACACGGTCGAAGGGGTAGGCCCGCAGCAGCGCGTCGACCTTCTCGGGGTGCCAGTGCGGCTCGCCGATCTCGACACCGCAGGTGATGACCAGGTCGGGAAAGCGTTCCCGACAGTGCTCGACCGCCGCGACATAGCCCTCGACGTCGAGGCCGGGTGGCAGGAGCAGGCCCTCCGCGGAGACCATCGCGCGGTACTGCTCACCGAGCCGTGCGTACACACGCTCGTTGATGGACCAGGGTGTGAAGTCCGAATGCTCCGTGAAGGAGATGGACGGTAGGCCCACCTCCAGCGCGCGTAAGCACGAGTGCTCCATCGATCCGACCGCTGTGTCCCAGGACCATTCGGTGTGGACGTGACTGTCGGCAGGGAGTCTGATCGTGGCCTGCGGCGTCGGGATGTTGCTCACTTCTCGTATCTCCTTGTCATGCCACTGGGGGAGTTGCGCGGCGAGTCGGCGCCGCCGGGCGAGCACCCGTCGAGCCGGTTGCGAGACGGCTGTCGACCTAGCGAGGCGAGGGAGCGGCGAGCGCGGTCCGGGCTCGCTCGACGTAATGCGGCTGCTCGCTGTCGAGCCCGAGAAGGCCGAGGAACATCGGCGCGAAGGCGACGCCCTCTTCGATGTTCGCGCGCAGGCCGGGCCACACGTCCCCGCCGTGGCGCTGATAGGCGTCGAGCACCCGGGCGAGGTTCTTCGGCTCGAACTTCCGGGTTGCCTCGATGAACTCCTGGCCGGGATCGCCGACCTCCGCGTCGGTCCAGTCCAGAAGGCCGACGATGCTGCCCGTACCGTCCACGAGCGTGTGGCCCGGGTGCAGGTCGCCATGCAGGAGCACCGAACGGGCGGGCCAAAGGCGGTCGTCCTCAAGCCAGCGCCGCCCACGGTTCCACCAGCTGTCGTGCATGCCGATCTCCCGGCGGGCCCGTTCGAGGCGGGTGGAGAAGGTGAGCCGGACCCCCGCCGGCGTGCGGACCGGGATGCCCGTCGCGGCTGCGGCATCGATGGGTGCCTGGTGCAGCCTCGCCATGATCTCGGCGAGCTGCTCGACGTAGACGTCCGGTGGGTCGACCCTGTCGATGCGCCAGGACAGTGTCCGGGTCGCGACGGCCTCCGTCGCCGCAGGCTCACCAGCCAGCCGCGGGTAGGCGACGAGGTCGCGGGTGCGGATTCGCCAGTCGGGGACGGCGACCGGCAGCAGGCCGCGGACGACGTCGAGGAGTCTCGCCTCGACGTCGATGCCCTCGGCGATGTCGGGCCGTCTGGGAACCCGCAGGATCCAGGCGACACCGTCCTTGGTGATGGCGTGCGCGACCTGGAAATCCCAGCCGGTGTTGTCCGGGCGCAGCGAGCCCTCGACGAGGTCCAGTCCGTGTCGGGCGGCCAGAGCGAGGAGGGATTCGGGTGAGAGTGGGTTGGTCATGGTGGGATCGGTGTCCGTTCTCGGGCGGTGTCCTGAACTGATCCGGCAGGCTTCAGAGATCCTCGATCGCCGCGAGCGCGCGTGCGGCGAGCGCCGGTCCGAAGCGCACGCCGGAGCCGGAGGTTCCGGTGACGCAGGCGATGCGGTGGTCACCGCGCATGACAAGCGGGTGTCGTTCGGGGGCGTAGCTGTCGCAGAAGGCCCGCCCGCCGAGCACCGACGGTCCGGAGCCGTGAAACCGCGCCGCCAGCTGGGCGAGTCCGTCTTCCAGATCGGCGGCGTCAATGGTCCCGTCGCAGCCGACTGGCGAGACGTCCCACCGGCTGCGGTAGAAGCTCGCGAGCGCTCTGCCTCGGGGGGTGGCGAGCAGGAAGATGTCGTCGTCGACGAAATGCACGCAGGTCCCGGGCGTGAGGTCCGGCAGATGAAGTTCGAGGGCCGCGACCCGTTTGGTGCGCAGCTCGTCGCCGCCACCGTCCGGAAGGCCCTCGCCCGCTGGCCAGGGCCAGGGGCCGGTCGCGAGGATCACCCGGTGCGCGCGGATCGTCCTGGGGCCCTGCGGCGAGTGGACACTGGCATTCCAGACCGTGCCATCGTGGGCGAGAGTCCTGACGTCGGTCCGCGACTGGACGCACACGCCGGAGCCGGGTCCGACCAGGGCGGCGGCGATGCCCGCGGCGTTGACGACGAGGACCCCGCCGTAGCGCAGGGCCGTCTCGCCCGAGGAGACGCGACAGCAGTCGGGCAGGGCCGGTCTGCCGTTGCTGAACGCGCGAACACCGACCAGCCTGGCCTGCCACGCCGCAGGGTCTGCCGTCACGTCGATCATCTCGATCCGATGCAGGAAGCCTGAGCCGGTGTGACGGCGGTAGTACGCCTCGCTGTCGGTCACCATCGCCCGCTGCTCGATGCTGCGCGCGACAGGAAGGCACAGCCCTGCCGTGAAGCGGCTGGCTCCGTCCCCGACCTGCGCCGCTGTGACCAGCGTGACGGCCCAGTCCGGGTAGTTCTCCCGGGCCCGGGCCGCGCACAGTGCGCCGACGATGCCGCCGCCGACCACCAACAGCTCAGCGGGCTCGGGCGCCCTCACCGGGGATGCCACCAGACGCTCACGAAGTCCAGGCGTTCCTCACCGGTGTTCGTGAGCGCGTGGACGGCACCGCTCGGCACGACGACGACATCTCCTGCCTCGACGTCGTGGGTGTGCTCGCCGACCTGTGCGTGGCCGCGGCCGGAGAGCAGCGCCCACACCTCGGCGACCGTGTGTGTCTCGACCGGGGTGGTCGTTCCGCAGGCCAGGCTGTACCAACCGGCGCCGGCGGGAGCGCCGTCGGGCAGCGTGAGTCGACGCAGGTCAGCCTCGCGCACCCGTAGCGCCGGGTTGGACGAGACCTGTTCGAAGATCGTCGCCACCGTCGGCCCGGCGGGGGACGTCAGCGGCGGCGGCCCTGCCTGCGTAGTGCATGCGTCCCTCATCAGGCGCTCCTGGCACGTCGTCGGTGGGTGGAGGGCCCTGGCGGTGCCCCCAGGGGGCGAGTGCCGCCGGTGACCAGGACACGGCGGAGTTGTCAGGACCGGTGCGGTACACGGTCCGCCCGCAGATCGCGTTGACGATCCGGGCAGCGCGCCAGGCGTTGAGGCTGAGGTTGCGGTCGGCGATGCCGTGGCTGTCGTCGCCGGCGTTCTGCGCGAAGATGCGTACCGCCGCCGGCCCGTCCCAGCGCAGCGCGTAGTCCGAGTCGAGCTCCCAGCCGCTCAGCAGCGGGGCGATGCCGGCAAGGTAGTCCGGCGGCTCGGCGCGCCGGTAGCCGGTGGCGAACACGACGACGTCGGCGTCGACCGTGCTGGTGGCACCGTCGTCGATGCCCTCGAGTACGCAGCGGTGGCGGTGGTGCGCCAGTGGTTCGAGGCTGGTCACGCGGCTGGAGACGACGAGCCGTGCCCGGAGCAGGCCGGGGCGCATGGTGTCGAGGTGGTACAGGCGACGGTAGATCTCGCGCAGGATGTCCCCGCTGATGCCGTCACTGGCGAGCCGCTGGTGCTCGAGCAGGCTTGCCCGCCGCGCGGCCGGCAGCGCACCGAAGTGATCGACCCAGGCCGGGTGGAACCACTCGTTGGTGAAGGGGGAATCGTCGAGCGGGAGAAAGTTCAGCCGGCTGGTCACCCAGGTGAGCGAGCGAGGCAGGTTCCCCTCCCGGTCGATGAGGTCCCGCACGACCTCCGCGCCCGACTGCCCTCCGCCGACGACCAACACGTCACGCCCGGCGATCCGGTCGCGGGCTACGTCGTACCGGGAGGCGTGAATCACCCCGCTCAGGCCCGGTCTGTCAGCGAACGGTGGCAGGTAGGGGCGCCGTCCGGTGCCGAGCACCAGGTTGTCGGTCCGGTAGGTGGCGCCCTTGTCGGTGGTGACGGCGAGTCGGCCGCCGACGAGCCGGACGTCCTCGACACGGGCGTTCCAGGCGACGTCGGGGAGGTGGCTTGCCGCCCACTGGTAGTAGCGGGCGAAATCGTCGCGGAACGCCTGCCCACGATCGCACGCGATCAGGAAGCGGTAGAGGTTCCCGTGCACCGCGAGGTAGTTCAGGAACGTGAACGGGCTGGTCGGGTCGACCATCGTAGTGAGGTCCTTCAGGAACGACACCTGAAGCTCGCTTCCCGCCAGCATCAGCCCTTCGTGCCAGCGAATCCCGTCGCGGGCTTCCAGAAAGCGGACCTGCAGGTCGGCAACGGGCGCCGCGAGCGCTCCGAGCGCGAGGTTCGCGGGGCCCAGGCCGATCGCCAGCACCTGACATGATGGCACGGACGCGCTCACTGTGCGGCTCCCGCGAGTGTGGGGCGCAGTAGCGCACAGCGCCCGGGCGCCTCGGCCGTCACGTCCGCGGCCGGCGGCCCGCTGGCCGCGGACGGCAGGCCATGGAGACCGAGCGCGTGCCACAGCTGCTCGGCCAGCGTCGGTGCGATGGGCCAGAGACCGATCGCCAGCCAGGCCAGGGCGCTCGACTCCTCGGCGACGGCGCGGGCGAGGCGGGCACGCCCTGCGGCGCTGCCCGCCTCGGACTCCGCCGCGGCAGCGTGCGCCCGTGCCCGTGCGGCCAGGGCGCGCAGGGCGCCGAGGGCCGTGCGTGGGGAGAAGCTCTCCGCGGTGAGGTGGCGCGCGGGCTCGCTCCAGGCACGGCCCTGCGCGAGTGCGTCCGCGGCGCCGGGTGGGGCGGCGGCCTGGATCAGGTCGCGGCGCCGTGCCGCCTCGGCCAGCCAGCCGTGCCAGAGGGAGAGCAGGTCGTCGTCGAGCCGCGCCGCGAGCGCCGGCCAGGTGAAGCTCGTGTGACCGGTGGCCGGGCGGTCGTAGGCGAGGAACAGGCGCAGGTGGTCGGTCGGGCGGCGTCGTACCGCGTCCGGTGTCCAGATTGCGTGCTGGCGGCTCGTCGAGAACTTCTCTCCGGCCAGCTGGTAGAGCTCGTTGCCGACGAACGTGGTCGCGGGTGCGGCATCCGGCTCCAGCGCCCGCAGGACGACCGGAAAGAGGAAAGCATAGTAGAAGGCGTTGTCGAACCCGAAGCACTCCGCGACCTGTCCGCCGCGCCACTGGGCGCTCCAGTCGAACCTCTGGCGGGCCGTGAGCGTGTCGGTGGCCGCGATGTAGCCGGACGCCATCTCGAGCCAGGTGAAGATCCGCTGACCAGCCGCTCCGGCCAGGTCGAGTGGGAGGCCCCAATGGCCGGGGTGGCTGACCGCGACGTCGGGCAGCCGCTGCTCGGCGAGCTGCTCGCATAGCCGGCGGACGTGGTCGTCCATCACGGTGCGGTCCCAGAAGTCGCGCAGCTGATCGCGGTGCGCCTCGAGCGGCAGATACCAGCGCGCGCAAAGCCGCAGGTCGCAGGCCCGGCCGCACAGGGCGCAGGTGGGTTGGGCAAGGTCCGCGCAGTCGTTCGGATGCCCGCATACCTCGCAGACGTTCCCACCCGACGGGGCGGCGCAGTGCGGGCAGATGCCGGTGACGAATCCTTCGTAGCACCAGCGCTGGCAGGCGCGACACCAGGGCAGCGGGCGCTCGCGCAGGTCCAGCTGCCCGAGGCGGTGCAGCGTCGCGACCGCCTGGGCGGCACGCGCGGCATGGTGGCGGTCCTGGCGGGGATAGGTGACGTGGTCTGGCCGGACCGCCGCGGCGCGCCACGACGCCTCGATCGCCTGGCCGAAGTGGTCGGCGACTGCCTCCGGCGCCGATCCGTCCCGCAGGGCGCGCAGTTCGGTGTAGGTCTGGTGGTCGTCGAGTCCGGTGACCAATGCCGCCAGGTCACCGCGCTGGGTCGCAGCCCTCGCGAGAATGTCGGCGGCGAGGTATGGGCCCGAAAGGTGGCCCAGGTGAAGATCTCCGTTGGGTGTCGGCGGCGTCGCCACCACGAGCAGCGGCACGTCCCTTCCTTTCGTCTCGTTGGCGGATGTCCCGTCGCGCCACCAGGTCGATGACCGGGGCGACGGACCTCAGCGCTGCCTCCTGACCGGCTCGGTGATGTCGCCGTGGCTGAGGACGCCCATGCCGAGTGGCTGCGGCGCCGCCGGCGCCTTGCGGAGCGCCGCCGCGACGCGACGCGCCCAGGTCTCCTCGAGCCCGGCCGGCATGCCGAGGCTCGCCGACCGCACGCTCCCGGCGCACTGCGGCTTGCCGCAGGCGCACACGAAGCTCCACGGCGGGTCGTACCGGAACGTCCGGTAGTCGCAGGTGACCTCGCTGCCCCGGGATATCGCCCGGACGGCGATGCCCACCGCGAGTCCGGCGTCGAGCACGTTTGCGGCACACGAGTGGTTCATCAGATGTGCGTGCCCGCATGGCAGGATGAGGCTGCCGTCCCGGCACCAGTACCCGTGCTCGTCGAGCCAGGCCGCGCTGGGCTCCGGCAGGGTGCGCAGCGCGGCGCGGCGCAGCCGTGTGCATGACGGGCAGGGCCCCCACACGACGGCGCCGACGGGGATGTCACGCGCCGCGAAGAGACCCGAGCCGTGCCGGCTGATCCCGGGAACGATGTCCGGATGCAGCATCACGCCGTGCCCAGCACCGCGAGGCAGGCCGCTTCACGCTCCGCCACCGCGGCCGGGCTGGTGCCGACGACGAGGTAGCGCCAGCGACCGTCGATCTCCAGCGTGTCGGCGGTCAGTACCACCCCGCCGCCGGTGGCGGATGGTGCCAGGCCGGCGTCCGCGAGCGCCCTGACTCCCTGGGCGAAGCGCGCACCGGCCGGCGCACGCCGGCTGTCCGCGCGCCAGGCGATCTCCTCGTACGGACCGGCGTCCAGGAGAAGGCGGCTGAGTTCGTGTAGATAGGTCCCACCGGTTCGGCGCCCGTTGACCTCGCTGCACACGAAGGCGGTCTTGCCATCCACGTCGTGGAGACCGGTGTCGAGGTCGAACACGCCCCGGTAGCCGTGGCGGTGCAGCCACCAGCCGACCTGCGTGGCGTGTGCCGTGAGCCGGGTGAGCAGGGAAGAGGCGGTGGTGGCGGGTGTGACCATGCCGGTGAACGAGCGGTCGACCGTCCGCTGGTCACATGTGTACAGCGGGCGGACGGAGTCGTCGAGGACCTCCATCTCGATGCTGGGCACGGAGTGGAAGTCGAGGAATGCTTCGTAGACATAGCCCGAGCGTTGTTCGGCGGCTTCGGCGAGGCCGCGCTCGACCTGCTCGCTGACCGGTCCCTGGTCCGCGTCGACGACGAAGTTGCCGTAGCCGTTGGACCCCCGGTCGAGCTTCACGATGACCCGGCGGTGCCTCTCGGCGACCGCGGGGAGCTTCCTTCGCAGCTGCGCCGCGTCACCCGCGGCCCCGCCAGGCGCGAGTGGCAGCCCGAGCTCGGCGGCCACTGCACGGAAACCCGCCTTGGTGTTGATCAGCGAGGCGGCGCGCACGGCCTCCGCCGGCGGCTGGTCGCGGTAGGGCGCGACCCGCAGCCCATAGGCGGACGCGAGCGACGCGACCTGCGGATCGAGCGCGAACGGCGCCACCGTGCCGCGGGCGACCACCTCGTCGATACGCCCGCTGGCACGAAGGACATCCACTGCATGCCCGGTGCTGACAGCCGGGGGCGCGACGACGTCGACAGCGTCGGGCTCTCGGCCCAGGGTGGCCCCGACGTAGGCACGGAACTCCCAGGAGGCCGGGGCGAGTGTCACCACGGCATCGCCTCCGCACGCCTGCCAGAGCTTACGTGGCGTGACGGCCGCCATCATGCGCCCGTAACGCGGCGACGGAGTGCTGACCATGACGGGACTGATGGTGTTCGCCAGGACGACGGTGCTCACCGCTCATCTCGCCGACGGTGCGCGACGATGACCGCGTGGCCCGCGAACGCGAACGGCACGTCGATGTCCGCGAAACCCGCCCGGGTGAGCCACGCTAGATGGCTCGCGATCGGGGACGGCCTGTCGACGGGATCAGGTTCGGGATCGGTGAAGTGGTTCCACCCATGCTCGGCGAACGCCTCCGAAGCCTCCCGCGAGCCGAACTGCCGGTGCGAGGCTGACGCGACCGTCTCGTCCCACTGCTCGGCGGCGACACGCTGTGCCCACTCCGTGGTCGGAAGCACCAGGTCCGCCATCGCGAACCAGCCGCCGGGCCGCAGCATGCGGTGGACGTCCTCGTAGAGCGCTCGCTTCCCGGCATCGTCCAAGTGGTGGACGGCAAGCGACGTCACGACGGCGTCGTAGGCGGATGGGGTCCGCCAGTGGGCGCTCTCCAGCGCGGCGGCGGTGAACGCCACCCGGTCGCGGTACGCCGCGCAGGCGGTCTCGGCGGCCGCGAGCATCCGCGTGCTGCCGTCGAGACCGACGACGCTCGCATCCTGGACGTGCTCGAGCACCAGCCGGGTCAGCGTTCCGGCGCCGCAGCACAGGTCGAGGACGTGCGGGCTCTCGCCGGTGGCGGAGACGGCGGCGACCAGCAGTGCCAGCTGCTGTCCGCGCGCCGGGACGAACGCGTCGCCGTAGCGCAGGAACAGGTCGGTGTCGTCGCTCGCCCACGTGTCGGGTCCGGTCGGACCGCCGCGTCCGGTCTGGCCGCGGACCCCCGGGAGCGCGCTGTCGGGGCCATTCACGCGGACACCTCCACGACGCCCTGCTGGGCGAGCCAGTGGACCAGAACACGGTCTTTCTCACGCATGGGCCACTCCGCTGACGAGGGGTGGGAAAGCCAGGCCAGCATCGGGATCACCGCAGAGGGCAGTGCGAGGTGCGCTCCGGTGACGGCGACCGAGACCAGCCCCGGCCGCAGCTGGCACCACAACACCGGGGTGTGCAGACGTCGCCGGGCGTGTCGCGGCCGGGACGGGAGGCGTCGGAGCGGGGCGGGAGCGGGGCGCAGACCAGCCGAGGAGGCCTGGGCGAGCAGGGTGGGAAGGTCGTCGCCCGGCGTACCGGTCCGGCCGAGGAACCGATGGTAGCCCCGCAGCCAGGCGGGCGTTACCTGCCCGTCGGTGCCGCGGAGCACCGGGTAGGCCTCGGGGGCATCGCGGTAGGAGGCCACGTTCAGCGACAGCGACAGCTGCGGTGATCGCCCGACGTGCCACAGGCGCCGCGGCCACCGGAGACCCTCCCCAGGGCCGAGCGAACACACCCGCGCGGCACTCTCCACGACCTCGGGGCGCAGGGAAGGAAGGTAGTCCTCGGCCAGGCCTGTGACCGGGTCGCTGTCGGGGCGTCGCGGCTCGTCGCGGGGGATCCAGTCGCCCCCGGCGAAGAACAGGAACTCCTTATGCCCCTGCAGCACCAGGTGCAGGTTGTCGCAGTCCTCGCGGTGGATCCCGCCGGGTGTGGCGGGATACCAGCCGAGGAACATCTCGCACTCCGCGCGCCCCCGGGGCAGGCCCGTCTCGAGCAGGTGTTCGCCCAGATCGGAGAGGACCGCTTCGTACAGCGCGCGGTCATGACCCTCGATTGCCCGTGCGTACACGAGCAACGTCTCGACCTTCTCGGCGCTCAGCGCGCACAGGTCGGCGAGAGCCGGCGCCGGCCCACCGGCACTCAGGCCCCGCACGAACGCCCCGAGCGTCGAGGGGACGGGTGCCCCGTTGACGATGACCTTCGTGAGACCCGCGGCCTCTCCGGCGCTCTCTCGTTCGCCGGCGGCGAGCGCCGCCTGCCAGACCAGGTCGGCGGTGGTGCGGCCGAGCGTCGTCGCGACGGGGCGCACCGGTGTCATCGTCGCGCTAGGCACGGGCGCTCACCCGGGCCGCGTCCTGGGCCGGCGGGTACCGGTGGACGCCGCCCCACGGGTCCCGGACGGTCATGACGTGCTCGTCGCCCTCGAGATAGGACGGGCCGACGGGCACCTTTCCGTGGCCCCCCGGAATGTCCAGGACGTAGGTGGGCTGGCAGAGCCCTGAGACCCTGCCGCGCAGCGCCGCGACGAGTTCCTGCCCATGCTGGATGCTGGTCCGGAAATGGCCGGTCCCGGGCGCAAGGTCGGCGTGATGCAGATAGTAGGGCTTGATTCTGTTGCGAACGAGCGTGCGCAACAGCGTCTCGAGCTGTTCGGTGCTGTCGTTGACGCCCCGCAGAAGGACGGACTGGCTCAGCAGCGGAATCCCGGCGCGGGAAAGGCGCCGCAGCGCCGCCGCTGCCTCGGCGCCCAGCTCGTGCGCGGAGTTGATGTGCACGACGAGCCACACCGGTGTTCCCCGGTCCAGCAGGTCGCACAGCGCGTCGCTTATCCGTGCCGGATCGACGGCCGGAACGCGGGTGTGGATGCGGACGACACGGACGTGCTCGATGGCGTCGAGCCTCTCGAGGATGTGGCTGAGCCTGCGGTCGGACAACAGCAGCGGATCGCCGCCCGAGAGAATGACCTCCCAGATCTCCCGGTGATCCTGGATGTAGCCGAAGGCCCTCTCCAGGTCGCGGTGGGGCAGCACGCTCTCGCCCTGCCCCACCGACTCGCGCCGGAAGCAGAACCGGCAGTAGACCGGGCAGACGAGCAGCGGCTTCAGCAGCACGCGGTCTGGATAGCGGTGCACGATGCCGCGTACGGGCGTGAACGGCCCGTCGGAGATCGGATCCGTTGTCTCGGCGGGATCCACGGCCAGTTCGTCCGCGGTGGGAACGAACTGCCGGTGGACGCCACCGTCCTCGTCGCCGTCCCGGATCCGTTCGAGCATGACGGGCGTGATCGACACTGCGTAGCGGGCCGCGACCTTCTCGAGCTCGTCGCGTCCCTCGGGTGCCACGAGACCCGCCGCGGAGAGGCCGGCCACCGTCCTGAGCGTCCGGGCGTCCCCGACCGGAAACGGTGCTGCGGGCTTCTCGTCCGCGTCCCCATGGGCGCCCTCGGCAACGTCCACGTGGGCCACGTCCGTTCGCTGTCGTCCGGGACCACGCGGCGCGGCCCCCACCTGACGGTCTGCTGCGCGGACCGCTCTCTGCTCGGGCACGTCTCACCTCATTCGAACCGGGGGTTCTCCGGGCTCGGGACGGGATGCGTCCGTAAGCGTGAGGTGAGGACAACACGAGGTGGATCGGCGCAGAACCACAGTCTGGAAAGAGCTGGACTTCGCTGAACAGGTGGGCAGGCACCGGGCTGCGTCGGATTCCGACGGCGCGCGGTGGGAGTTCGGCCACCGGCATCGCGCGCGTCACGGGCCCGTTCGGCAGGCACGCCGCCGCCGGCGTCGCTCGGTTCCCGTGCTCAGCCGCAGGGTGCGCCTGGTCGGCGCAAGGTCAAGCTGGCTGGGCTCCCCGGGGTGTCAGGGGCATCCGGCTGTGCCATCGGCGCGTGCTCGGTGCGCCTTGGCACGGATGGCCTCGGTGCCAGGATGCGCCAGCGACTCGAGCAGGACGAGGGCGGCGTTGCGCCAGCGTTCGGCGGCCTCCCCGTCCCCACACGCGAGGTACTCGTCCGCCAGATGGTCCATGACCTGTGCTTCCCAGAAACGGTCACCCAGCTGGTGGTCCAGTTGACGCGACCGCTCGTAGTGACCGATCGCGGTGTCGTGCCGCCCCAGGTTCCCTTCGGCCCGGCCGAGGTAGCGCAGGATGTTCGCCTGCCCGTCCTGATGACCGATACGGCTGTAGAGATCCAACGCGCGCCGCCCATGGGACAACGCCTCGTCGTGCCGGGCGAGGTGGCAGAGCTGGACGCTGATCTGGGTCTGACAGTCGGCGACCGCGAGCGGATTCGCCGTGTCGCCCGCGCTGAGCGTGAGTGCCTGTCGGGCGTGCTCGAGTGCGTCGTTGTGGCGGCCAGTCGCCTCGTAGAGCCGGGCATAGGAGAGGTGGACGTGACGGGCGCCGTCGCGATCGGAGAGCGCCTCGAACTCGGTCAGTGCAAGGGCGAGCAGCGACTCGGCGTCGCCGGTCCGGCCAAGACCTGCCAGAGCGTCGGCGCGTTTGCGCCGCGACGCGGCCCGCGCGTGCCGGTGGCCCGCCCGCTCGGCCGCGTCCAGCGCCAGCTGTTGCGTGCCCGCCCGTTCGGCGCGCCGGCCGGTGCGACGCAGGAAGAGCATCAGCGTCCAGGCGAGCCGCCACACATGAGACTCGAAGCCGTGGCCCGCGGCAGTCTCGAGCAGTGCCAGCAGGACAGGCAGCTCGTTCTCGAACCAGGCGATGGCGGTGTCGTAGCTGGTAGGCGCGTTGCTCGGCCCGCCCGTGGGCGTGGCGCCGGACAGCGGTACCGGGAGCACGCTCGCGGGCCACGCTTCCGGCTCGGCACCCGTCACGGCCGGGGCAAGGTAGGTTACCCACGGCTGGAGCGCGCCGTTGGCCCGCTGCGCGGCATCGAGGTAGTACTCGAGCAGGCGTGCGACCGCGGCCGTCGACTGTGCGGCATCGAGACGCGCCGCCAGTTCCTGGGCGAAGCCGCGCAACAGGTCATGGGACGTATACCTGCCCGGTCTGTGTTCGGTCACCAGGTGTGCCGCGACCAGGCCCCGAAGCGCCTGGTCGGCCGTGTCCGGTTCGCCGAGCAGCGCGGCGCAGGCGCCGCGATCGATGTCGGGGCCCGGGTGCAGGCCGAGAAGGCGGAACAGTCGCGCTGCGGGAGCGCTCAACGGCTCGTAGGACCAGCGGAGCACCGTGCGAAGGTCTAGGTCCGCATCGTCTGAGCCCAGCACGTCGAGGCGGGAGCGCTGATGACGCAGGTCCGCAACCAGCTTGCCGAGCACGTCCGGGGAGCGCGCGGCGGCGCGGGCGCCGGCGACGCTGAGTGTCAGCGGCAGGTGAGCGCACTGGCGGGCGAGTTCATCGAGCTCGGGGCGGTGCTGCGACGGCAGCATGCCCAGCCGCCGGGCGAGCAACGCCACCGCGGCATCGTGGGGGAGCTCCTCAAGCGTGAGGAGGCTTGCACCGTCCCGGACGACGAGCCCTTCGAGCCGGATGCGGCTGGTCACCACTGCCAGGCAGCCGGCGGACCCGGGCAGGAGGGGACGTGCCTGTTCGGCGGATCGTGCGTTGTCGAGCACGACCAGTACGCGCCGCCCGGTAAGCAGGGTGCGCAACAGGGCTGCCCGCGATTCCAGGTCCTCCGGGATCGCGTTGGGCCCCACACCGAGCGCCAGCAGGACGGCGTGCAACGCCGCGGCCGGGTCACGCGGGGCGCCGGCGCCGAAGCCGTTGAGGTTGGCGTAGAGCTGGCCATCGGGAAAGCGGTCGGCGATCCGGTGGGCCCAGTGGACCGCCAGCGTCGTCTTGCCGACTCCGGCGGTGCCGGTGATCGTGAGGACGCGCGCCGGCGCGACGCCCGCGGGGGGAAGGGCAAGAGCATCGAGCGCAGCGGTCTCGGCTGCCCTCCCGACGAAGTCCCGGATCGTGCCGGGCAGTTGGCGAGGGACGGGGCGTGGATGGGCGGGCACGGCCAGCGAGCTTGTCTCGCCTGCGTAGGCACTCGCCACAGCGACGCCGCCGTCCGGCGCGACCGCGCCCGTCGCAGGGCGCGGTCTGCGCAGGCGCTGGGCGATCTCGGCATCGTCGCGTAGCGTGGCGAGCTGCCCCGTCTCCGGACCGGCGGTGCCGAGCAGTGTGAGCAGGCGATCGAGCGTCTGGCTGCTGGGAAGGGTCGTGCCGTTCAGGTACGCGTACAGGCTCGCGCGTGAGATCCGCAGCCTCTTCGCCAGCTCACCGCGGTCGAAACTGCGGCCGTGGTGCTTCTCGGCGTCCAGGACAGCGTGGGAGAGGCCAGAGGCGAACCGCGCGCGGGCGTCGGACGCCTCCGGCTGTGCGGACCTGGCGGCCCCCTCGCTCACCGATCTTCCCCCAAAGGCCGTAGCGCTCAAGGACCGCCGTTGATCGTATTGCACTCGGCTCAGGCCCGACGCCGGGCTGGCCGAACACCGAACGTTGCTGCCGCAGGAAGGCCGGGTCACCGTGGTCGTGAACGGACGACCTATGCCCGCCGAAGCCGAGACGGCTGTCATTCCCACGGTGCCGTCGCCGCTACTTCATGGCACCGCCGTCTCCGGCATGCGAAGCTCGCTCCAGCGTGAACACGGGTCGAGCTGAAAGGCGCCGATGTCAGCAGCCTTACTCAACATCGTGATCGGACTCGTCACCAGCCTCCTCAGCGGTGGTGCGGTCTGGGCCTGGCAGCGTGTGAAGAACGTACGGGTCCTCCGCGCGAAGGCGGCCTTCTTTGGTTTCGAGACCCGCGATACATGCCTTGTCATCCTGAACAGGAAGTGGGACGCGCCCGGGAGCACCAGCCATCATGACGTCCATGCCATGATAGAGGCAGTGATCATCGCCAAGGAGGCCGGGTGTATGACCTCTGTGCTGTCCGCCGAGGAATTTCACGGCAGTAACGGGGATCGGGCCGAGTTCTGTATAGGTGGTCCGGAGTCGAACGCTCGCACTGGCGGTCACCTGGCATCGCAGCTGCCGGGCGTGACGGTCCTCCCGCATCACGCGACCAGGCCCGATACCGCCGCCTTTGTTGTTGACGAACAGCAGTTCCTCCTCGCCCGCGGTCGCGAGGAACACGCGATTGTCGCCAAGTTCACGCCACCCGGAGCGAGTCGGCCGGTTATTCTGATCTGCGGCCAGACGGCGCTCGCGAACCGTGCCGCGATCTCTTATCTCAACCGAGAGCACCGCGAGCTGGCAAAGACCGTCGAGTCTCAGAACCGGTTCTGCATAGTCATCAAAGCAGCGTCGACAGAGACATACGGTCACCAGGCGGCAAGCCTTGAACGTGATGTCTCGGCAGCCGCGTTCAGCGCGTCGTGATTCCGGGTCGCCATGGTTCACCGCTCGCCGGCACGCTCAGTCGTCGGTGGCCGTGGAAGCGGCCGGGCCCAGCGTGCTGAGCAGCTGCTCGACGGCGAGGCCCCAGCTACGACGCTGCCGCATGAGGTCGCGCACGGCAGCCGCTCGCGCGAACGCGGCGGGTCGGTTTCGTAGTACCTCGTGCACGGCTAGTCCCCACCGAGCCACATCGTGCTCGTCGTTGGTCACCGGCACGACCATGCGGTCGGCGTCCAGTTCGGAGAGCACCTCGTGCAACAGCGTCCCGAGACCGCTGCGATCACTGATGAGCACCGGTGTGCCCGCCGCGATCGCCTCGAGTCCCACGAGACCGAATCCCTCAACCCTGGATGGCATGAGAACCAGGCTGGCCCGTCGCAGGTCTCGCTGCAGCCGGATCGACTCCGTCGAATAGTTGCGCACGGTCACCGTCAGGCCCGGTCGGCCGGACCATTCCAGGATGCGATCACGGACATCCTGCGCCTGGCCGGGGGGTGCGCCACGCAGCAACAGGTCCGCCGGAGGATCGCTGCGACCGCGGAGCCCGACGGCATACCCGACCGCCCGGGCCGCGATGTCGAGACCCTTGATGCTGGCGTCCTCGAGCCGGCCCAGGAGCAGGATCTGCGGGTTACCGGGCGGTGGTGTCCGCGAGCGCCGGTCGAATCTGCCTGAGCCGCCACCTGAACCGTTGCCGGACCGGCTTTCGTCATCGTGCTCAGGACGACCGTCGGGGTAGTCGAACCCCGGGTCGAAGCGCACCGGTTCAGGCGTGTCGTCGAACACCGACAACTCGCGGCGCATCCACTGGTGCAGGTTCGGGCCGACGGCGACGACCCGCGTGGCGTCCTCGCCGAGCGCCAGTTCGGTCGCCGTACGGTTCTCCGCGAGCGCTCCTGCATCCGCGCCACGGTCGCGCCGCCACCATTCGATCTCGTCAGGCGACATGTGGACGAAGTGCAACCTACGTGCGGCTGGGAAATGGTCCTCGGTGACCGCCTTCGCATGCGCGCCGGTGATGCGGCTGTGCCCGATCACGACGTCGGGGACGACTCCGGTCGGCAGCGGCGGTCGCCGCATCAGGACGTCGCGTTCCGCCGTGCCGGGTGCCATCAGCGCGGTCAGCAGCTCGACCCCCATCTCGGCGGCATCGTCGCGGTCGAACTGGTCCGCGGCCGGCACCACGCAGTACACACTTACGCCGGCCTTCGCCAGCGCGACGCACAGGTACCGGTTCAGCGCGCTGAGGCCACCGCGCCGCGGCAGCCATTCGTCAGCGAGCACGAGCACCCGCAGCGGCCCGGGAACCCGGCTGGCGCTCACGCCTGCGCCTGGGCGGACGCCGGACTCGGTCCGCCGCTCCGGGGCCGACGGCTTCGGCAACCCCCTCGACCCGTCGAGGGTGGCCGGCGGAAGCGAGTCCGCCATCGCAATGGTTTCCCGAGCCTGCCGCAGCGTCGTGGTCGAGTAGAACAGGTCGTCGTCGAGTTGCTGGACGAACCAGCCGGCGAGGTTGTGGTCGTCGGCGAACAGCCCGACCGCCGGTTGCCCCACCGAGGAGGGCCCCGCCGGAACGTAGTTGGCCATGTTGGCGGCCGCGATGTCCACCGACCGGCGAAGCTTTCTCAGCTGCGTCACGCCGGAGTCGAGCCGATAGGTCTCGAGCCGGAGGGTCGCCAGCAGCACCTCGTCGGATGACGTCGGCTGGCCGGCCAGCCGGTCACCGGCCGAGGCGCCGAACCGGTCGTCGATGAGTCGGGCCACCGGCTCGACCGCTCGCTCGACGTCGTCTCGCAGACCGCGCAGTGGCTGACCGCCGGACCAGACCCGCAGATGGTAACGGAGCTTCGAAGCGTGCATCAGGTACCGGGCGAACGGCGTGACGGCCATGTCGCCACCGCGGTTCCAGGTCCACGAGCTGAGTTCGGCGTCGCGGTCGTGGCCCGCCACCACCACTGCGCGCCGCGTGGACCGGGTGTCATCCTCGCTGCTGGCCTCCCACACGGCGAATCCGTTCGAGGTGGCCACACCCGACGAGTCGAAGGACGGTCGTACGGCCGGCTCGGGTAGCAACAGCCGGCACGACGCCGCCAGTTCGCGGCTCGGTCTCTGCTGGGCCGTAGTCGGTCCGAGGTCCGGGGGCTCGGGACGGGCCAGCCGAGCCTGGTACACCTCCGCGATCCCCAGGAGTGTGTCGGGCACCGGCTGGCAGACGCGTGCCCACCGACCGCTGAGATCGGCCCAACTACCTGTCGGATCGGTCGGCGGCGGCGCCAGCATCACCGACAGGCACAGCACATCGTGCTCGCGGCGGAGCAGGCTTTGGAAGACGCCGTCTCCGACGCGGCGCTGCGCCGCGACCGGTGCCCGCACCTCGGTGACGTCGAGCTCGTGGCGAGGCGGTGGCAGCCGCGGCACACCCAGCGCCTCGATCGGGTGACGCATGCCGAGCTCGTCGGCACAGGCGCGCCAGATTCGTGTCAGGTAGTCGTAGACGGCCGCGGAGTGCGGCCCACGAGTCGGTCCGAACACGTGCACGACGAGTTCCGGTGCTACTAGCAGCTGAGAATGGCCGTGATCCATGTGTCCCCAGACGCTTTCGCCGCCACCCCCGGCGGCGTCGTCCCAAGTCTGGCACGGCGCCCGGCTGCTCCCCCTCCCGTCCCGGCGCCGGGCCTCACCCGTACCGTCCATGGCGGCGGGTATCACGGGGGCGATACGAATCCGGCGCATCGCGGGCGCACCAGTTTGCGCCTGCGGTGGCCCGACTACCCGACTACCCGGCGACCTGGGCCGCGTTCGTGCGCGCGGGCCGCTGACGAGACCAGGTCGCCGGCAAACCGGACAGCTGGCGGAACGATACCGAGGAGACGAAGATGTTGCTGATCGACGAGGATGCGCGGCAGGACGCACTCGACGCGCTGACCGACGCCGGTACCTGGATCGCCAGCGCAGCGCATTGGACAGAGATTGACCGGACGGTCGCCACGATGGCTGCCGCCGCGGCCACCGGGGACGTCCAGCTACTGACGACGGCCACCGCCCATCTCGAATACCTCAGCACGCGAAGGGCGACCGACGCGGGCAAGGGACCGAAGACGCCGCCGCCGGAACCGGTCAGGGACCGGCTGAACGAAACCATCCACAAGATCGGAAAATAGCGGCGGTCGGCCGGTCAGCCGCCGACGTGCACGAAGGCGGCCCAGACCGACGGGTAGGCCGGGTAGCGGGCGCGCAACGCCACGGTCGTGGCGTGCAGTGCCGGTTGCACGCGGTCCGTCGAATAACCGCCGTCGGGGAAGACACGGTCGTAGAAGGCCGCGACCGCGCGCCGAGCCGGTCGGTCGGGGACGGGCCAGAGGGTCGCCACCACGTGTCGGTAGCCGGCGAGCTGACATGCGGCGGCCAGGTGGATGGCTTCGTCGGTCAGACGCTGGCCTGGCCGCGCCGTGGAACATGCCGACAACACCGCCAACTCGGCGTCGTCCAGCCGAAGCCGGGCCAGATCGACCACGCGCAGCGGCTCGGTCTCGTGGTCGTGCAGCAGCAGGCGGCTCGCCGAGGGATCAGTCGCGTCGCTGTAGCCGTGACAGGCGAAATGCACCCACCGCGCCGCCGGCAGCGCCGCCAGCACGGCCTGGCGGGTCGCGGCCGGACCGGTCAACACCTGAACCCGGTCCGACAGCTGGTTCGCCAGGCGGTCGGTCTCGGCCCGCGCGCTGCGGAGGTCGGCGGCACCCGGCGTGAACGGCATCGACACCGCAAGCATTGACTCCGACCGTGCCGACCCTTCGCCGAGGTCCCTCACCGGACGGCGACGGCGAGAGTGCGTCAACGCACGGACGGTCGGTGTGTAGGACGAGTACACCCGGTCCATCACGGTTGCCGGCACGGGTTCGTCCCGAGTCTCATGACGGCCCGCCGCGTGCAGCGGCAGGAAGGACAACAGCCCAGACGGACACCACCACAGCCGTGGCCAGGGGGTTCCGTCAGCTGGCCGGCCCGTCGCGCCGATCCGCTCCAGTACCGGCTCGGCGAGGACGTCCCACAACCAGGCCAACATCGCGTTCACTTGAGCCTCCGCCGACGGCCAGTCGTCGCCGAGCGGTATCTCGTCGTCCAGCACGGCCAGGAATTCGTTCACCCGCTGCTCGACGGCCTCCGGTGTCAGCTCGCCGAGCGACACCGCTTCGACCGCGCCGGCTGCATCGATGATCAGCGCCTGCGACCCGAACCGGGACACGACCACGATCACGACCATGCCGTCAGCGGCCGCTTCGGCCAGCTCGCGCAGCTGCGGGGGTCGCAGGAAGCGATCGAAGCCCGGCAACGCACGAACCTGCGTGATCAGCTGTTCGAAGGTGTCCGCGAGCTGCGGGCGTCGTGTCCTGTCGGCGAAGTCGAGGTCTTCCCGCAGCGCGGCGAACCGTTCGGCCAGCCCCGGATGCTGCTCGGCCAACGCGGTCAGGTCGGTGCGAGTGTCCAGGGCCTGACCGAGCAGCACCCCGCGGCCTTGCTCGAACAGCTCGACCGCCCGCTGGAGCTGGCCGGCGTGAACGCAGCACGCCGCTGCCTCCGACCCCAACTCACCCAACGTGTCGAGGAGATGTTCCTGGTCACTGCGGGCAAGCCTGCGCGGGGCCACTTGTCCGAGCAGCTCGGACGCGACGGTGTACCCGGCCACCGCCGCCCCCCAGCGTTCGCCGAGCGCGCTCGCCCTGCCCCAGCCCCGGGCCGCCTCGGTACGAGTCCGCGGCGACGCGACCGCGACCGCAGCGGCCTGGCGGCCGGCACGCTCGGCTGTCGTCAGGTCGGCCGTGTTCCCGCAGTGTTCGTAGCGCACCTGCGAGGCGAGGCCCAGGTTGGACAGGTACATCGCCTGGTCCGGATGTCCGTCGGGGACGGCGGCGACGGCGTCCCGGCTGGCAGCAATCGCCTCGTCGAGGTCGGCGGGCCGCTTGACCAGGTCAAACCTGATCTGCAACGCCAGGCCCAGGTTGGACAGGTACATCGCCCGGTCCGGATGGTCCGCGGCTACGTCGATGACGGCGGCCACAGCGCCTCGCGCGACGTCGACCGCCTCGTCCAGATCAGCCAGGCTGCCGGTCCGTTCGCAGCTGACCTGTAGTGCCAGCCCAAGATTGGACAGGTACTTGGCTCGGTCGGGATGTCCGGCCGGGGTAGAGGAGGCGGCGGCCCGGAGGACCGTCAACGCCTCGTCCAGGTTGGCGAGGTCTCCGGTGCGTTCAGTCCGACTCTCCAACGCGGTGCCGAGGTTGGACAGGTACCGGGCCTGTCTGGTGTGCCTGGCATAACCGTCCGGGACGACGGCGACCGCGACTCGACCGGCGATGATCGCCTCGTCCAGGTCGGCGAGAACCCCGAGACGGGCGAAGCGCGCGTGCAACGTCCCGCACAGGTTGCCCGACGTCCCGGCTCGGTGGTGGCCGTCCCCGGCTGCGGCGACCGCCGCTCGGCCGACGGTGACCGCCTCGTCGAGGTCGGCGAGGTCGCCAGTCCGATCGAACCGACGTTCGAGCGTAAGACCGAGGTTGGACAGATGCATGGCCCGGTCGGGATGGTCCACCGTTGCCGTGGCCAGTAGATCGAGGGCCCGCCGGCCGGCATCGGCCGCTTCGTTCAGGTCAGCCAGCCCCCCGGCTCGCGCACATCGGGCCTCCAGCGCGGCACCAAGGTTTGAAAGGTAGCGGGCACGCGAGCCGAGATCAGTGCTGGCCGAGGCACCTGCGGTCGCCATCCGCAGGGCGCGGACGGCCTCGTCGACGTCTGCCATGTCGCCGACGAGCTCGAACCGGGTCTGCAGTGTGGTGGCGAGATTGAACAGGTAGTGCCCACGGCCGGGAAAGTCTGGGGCGACCACGTCGACCGCGGCTCGGCAGATCTCGACCGCTTCGTCGAGATCCGAGCGCTCTCCAGCGTGGTCGAACCGGGCCAGCACGGCGAGGCCGAGGTTGGACAAGCACGCGCCGTGGTCCTCGTGACTGGCTGGAAGGGCCGCCGCTGATGCCCGGCCAGCGCGCACAGCTGCTTCCAGGTCGGCCAGATCCCCGGCCACCTCGAAGCGGTTGCGCAGACTGTTCCCAAGATTGGCAAGGTACGTCCCACGATCAGTGGCATCGGCCGGTGCATGCGCGACGGCCGACCGGCCTGCGATGATCGCGGCGTCCAGGTCCGCCCGGTTCCCGGTGAGCTCGAATCGGTACTGCAACGCTCCGCAGAGATTGGACAGTGCGCCGGGGTCGTCGGGACGCAGGTCGACCGAGGCGCGGCCCGCGACCACGGCCTCGTCCAATCCGGCGACGTCGCCGCGGGCCGCCGACCACACCTGCAGCGCTCCACACAGACTGGAAAGACGGCCCGGACGGTCGGGGTGGTCCGCCGGCAGGGACGCGACCGCCCATCGATCAGCCTCGACCGCCTCGTCCCAGTCGGCCAGGTCCCCGGTCTGCTCGAACCGGTCCCGCAGTGCGACCCCGAGCCCGGTGAGGTAGCGGTGCCGGGCGGCGTGGTCGTCGCCGGCCTCGACGACGGCCCCTTTGATCATCACGATCGCCTTGGCGAGGTCGGCGAGGTCTCCGCCGCGCCGGAACCGGGTACCCAACGCGCCGCCTAGGTTGTACAGCACCACGTCCCGGCCCGGGTAGCCCTCGGTAATCACTGTGGCCAACTGCCGGAACGCGTCGATCGCCGCGTCCAGCGTGGCGGTGTCGGCGGTGTGCAGCGCCGCCGAGAGTAACTCGGCCGCCTGGTCCAGGGCGGCCTGCAGGTCAGCTGGCCGCAGATGGCGTGGCGGCGACGCGCGTCGGGCGAGCCGCCGCCGTAGCCACTGTCCCGACCGCGCCCGTATCCAGGACGCCCATCGCGCGGCTGGAATGGTTGCCATCCGATGCCCCCGAAACCCTCGACCCACGCGCCGCGAGCCCTCGACCGTGTCCTGAATGCTGCCGCCGGCCTGCCTCGCGGCCGGTTATGCCGAGTGCGGCAATCAAACGGTCGAACACCTCGGCCGGCGGTAACCTCGCACCAGCCATTGCTCTGTATAAAGCGCGACTGGGCTTTGCTTGGCCGCTAGCTGTTGTTCGGTAACGGCAACGGCGGTGGCTGCGGGTTCGGCGAGCGGGGTGATGTCGTCGACCACTCACGCTCCCGATGCCAACGTTGCCGTCGCCCGCCGCTGCTACTGCCGTGTTCAGGATATTCCAGAGTTCTCCAGGAAGGCCGTTGCCCGCCAGCCGGGCGTGGTTCCGTGGCATCGATGCCCCGTCCGACGCTGTGCGGAGCAAACAGGCACGACGCCGACGAGGCGTACGTGACTGGTGCCGGGTGCGAGTCGATCGTCCGCCCGGGGCGCGGGTCCGCTTCTGCCACGGGGGGCCGAAGCGGACCCGCGCGTCGCGCACGGTGGACATAGTGGGCAGACGCTGGACGAAGTCAGCCCAGGTCGCGGAAGGCCGAATCGCCGGAGAAAGGTTCGCGACTGGCGCAGACGAGCCTTCTCACAGGTGGCACCTTCTCGGGAGAGTCGTTGGTCTCGGCGGGAAAGGCCACCGCGCCGCCACGGTTGTTCTCAGCCACCGACGTGCACGAATGCGGACCAGATCGAGGGATATTCCGGATATCGTCCGCGCAGCGCCAGGGCCGCTGCATGTACTGCCGCCGGCGCCGCGCCGGCGCGGCATTCACCGTTCGCGATGACGCGATCGTAGATCGCGGTGACGGCCCTCTGGGTGGGCCGGTCTGGGACGGGCCATAGGGCCGCGACCACATGCCGGTAGCCGGCGAGCTGGAACGCCGAGGCCAGATGGATGGCCTCGTCGGTCAGCCGGGTCCCGGGACGGGCTGTGGAACAGGCCGAAAGCACAGCCAGCTCGACATCGTCCAGGCGCAGCCGTGCGATGTCCAGGACGGTCAGTGGCCTTTCCCGGTGGTCGTGCAGCAACAGCGCGCTGGCCGACGGATTGGTGAGATCGGCGGCGGTGTGGCACGCGAAATGGGCCCATCGAGCGCCCGGGAGCGCGGCAACGACCCTTTGGTAGGTTGCCTCTGTACCCGTCAGTACTTCGACATGGCCGGGAAGCCGCTGTTGCAGCCCGGCCACCTCCTTACCGGCACCGGTCAGGTCTGACTCGCCTTCGGTGACGGGCATTGCCAACGCCACGACACGCAACGGTGAGCGGCTCGGTCCCGCGCCGTCCGTGCCGGCACCGGCAGGAGGCCGGCGCGCATGCGCCAACGCGCGAACGGTCGAGGTGTAGGAGCAGACGGCTCGGTCCAGGACTCCTGCCGGAGGATTGCCGCTGGAGCCGGCTCGGGCCGCGGCGTGTAATGGCAGCAACGACAGGAGCCCGCTGGGACACCACCACAACCGGGGCCAAGACGCATGTTCCCCGGGAGAGTCGGTGATCCCCAACTGCGCCAGCACCGGCCCGGCGACCGTGTCCCACAACCACCCCAGTATCCCGGTCAGCCGCTGCTCGGCCGTCGTCGAGGGCACCTGCGCCACCACGTCGAGAAGTGCGTCGACATGTGCGGCGACCGCCTGCGGGGTCAGGTCAGGCAGCTGTAGGACGGTCACGCCGTCAGGCCGTACGAGCAAGGCATGTGAGCCGAAGCGGGAGACGTTGACGACAATGATCGGGCCCTCGGCTGCCATCGCTCTCAGCTCGGCGGCGGCGGGCGGACGAAGGAATCGCTCGAAACCCGGCACATCCCGGATCTCGTCGATCGTCTGCTCGAACGCCGCGGCCGCCTCTCTTCGCACCACGGTCTGGCGCTCGGGATCCGGAGCGGTGTGGTTCCGCGTGAACTCGTCCGACGTCAGGGCCAAGTGCGTGTCGACCCGGTCGAGGTCTGCCCGCAGCGCGGTGAACCGTTTCGCCAGTTCCGAGCGTACGCCGGCGAGCGCGGTCAGGTCGGTGCGAGTGTCCAGCGCCTGTCCGAGCAGCACGCCCCGCCCCTGCTCGAACAACTCCAGCGCCCGGTCGACTTGGCCGGCGCGGACGCACGCCGCAGCAGCGTCCGCGCCCAGGCCGCCCAACTCGGTGAGCAGGTGCTCCTGGTCGCCGCGGGCAAGGCTGCGCGGGGCCAGCCGTCCCAGCAGGTCGGCGGCGGCCGCGAATCCCTCGACCGCCTCGTCCCACCGCTGCCCGTCGCCGGCGATCCGCCCCCACGCGCGCGCGGCCCGCGCGCGTATTCGAGGCGAGGCCGTCAGTAGGCGCGTGCCCGTCCGCGCCGCGTCGAGCGCGGCGTCCAGGTCCGTCGGATCACCCGTAAGTCTGAAGCGGGCGGCCAGCACGACACTGGTGTTCATCAGGTACGCGGCGCGATCTGGATGGTCCTGCTCGGCGCAGTCGACGGCGGCCCGCCCGGCCTCGATCGCGGCTTCCAGATCGGCCACGCTGCCGGTGCGCTCGAACCTTGCGCGCAGGTCGGCACACAGGTTGGAGCGAAGGCCAGCGAGATCCGGATGATCGTCGGGGGTGGCGTCCATGGCGGCTCGGCTGGCCTCGATCGCGGCGTCAAGATCGTCGATGCGGCCGGCGAACCCGTACCGGGTCCGCAGCGCGAGGCCAAGGCCGGAGAGGTAGACGGCCCGGTCGGGGTGATCGCCGGGGGTCGCATTCACCGCGGCCTGGCAGGCGACGATGGCGGCGTCGAGGTCGGAGGCCACCGCCGTCCGCCCAAATCGGACCGTCAGCGCGTTGCCCAGGGTCGACGAGTACCTGGCGTACTGCGCGTGATCGTCGACGGTGGCCGCGACCGCGGCGTGGGCGGCCTCGATCGCGGCGTCGAGGTCGGCGGATGTTCCGGTCCGTTCAAACCGTGAGCGCAGAGCCATGCCAAGGTTGGTCTCGTACCCGGCCCGGTCGGGGTGGTCCCGGGGAGTGGCGGCGACCGCGGCTCGTCCGGTGTCGATCGCCGCGTCGAGGTCGGCCGTTCGGCCTCGCCGCCGGAACTGGGCGCGCAGCGCGGCGCCGAGGTTGGCCAGATACATCGGACGGTCTCGGTGGCCTGATGGGGTGGCGTCGACGGCCGCCTGGCCGGCGTGGACCGCGTCGTCGAGGTCGGTCGTCCCGCCGGTGCGCTCGTACCGGCCACGCAGCGCGATACCGAGATTGGACTGTAGACCCGCCAGGTCGGGGTCGTCGGGTGCGGTGGAGGCGACCGCGGCGCGGCCGGCGTCGATCGCGGCGGACAGGTCCGCGAGCGTGCCGGTGCGCTCGTAGCGGGCTCGCAGGGAGTTGCCGAGGTTGGACAGGTACCGGGCGCGGTAGGGGTCGTCAGGCGCGGCGGCGTCGACGACTGCCTGGCCGGCATCGATCGCGTCGTTGATGTCCGCGATCGACTGGGTGCGCTCGAATCTGTAGGTCAGGGCGAGGATGAGGTTCGACAGACGCCCGGCCCAGGCGGGGTCGTTGGGCGAGGTGGCGGTGACGGCGGCCTGGCCGGCGTCGATCGCGGCGGACAGGTCCGCGAGCGTGCCGGTGCGCTCGTAGCGGGTTCGCAGCGTGTTGCCGAGGTTGGACAGATATCGGGCGCGATGGGGGTGGCCGGGCGGGGCGGCGTCGACGGCTTTCTGGCCGGCCGCGACCGCAGCGTCGAGGTCCGCGATCGCGTCGGTGTGCTCGAATCTGAGTGCGAGAGTGAGGCCGAGATCCGACAGTCGCCCCGGTTCGTCGGATGCCTGCCGCTCGTGGCCGCGTGGGCCTGGCGTGTCGCCGTCTGGGAGCGGTGCGGGAGGCCGCCCGCTCCCCGCCGTGGCGTTGTCCGGTGGCTCCATCTGATGCCCCATCGTCCGATCGTTCCTGCGGAACAGACATACACCGATCCGAGCCTGATCCGGAGCCCGCAGATCTGAGGATCTTCGTCGTCCTGGGCGACCGCGGTCCTCAGATCTTGCCCGGCAGCTGCGGCGGCCCGAAGCTCGGGATGCTGCTACACGCTCCCGCGCGGCCACAATCCTCGGGCTCTCCCCAGGCATCGGCCGGCAGGGAGCCGGCACGCTCGCGTTGCGAGCGTTCTGGTCGTTGATCGGCGGTGGCGGTGGCGGTGGTCTGCCCGGGATGCCACGGGGAGTCCAGGTGTGATCTGCGTCGGCCTTATGCGACACGTGGAGATCGCCGCCAGGCTCGGGGAGCCACTCTCGTAGTGTGCACGGCAATCACGTTCGGTGATTATTCGTGTGCTGATGAGGTCGGATGGTCCGCTCTCTGGTCCCATCCGGCAGCAGAGAGAGGCAGTGTCGTCATGGTCGGTGGTGGCAGGGATGTCGTTCTGGTGACAGGAGCGACGGGTAACCAGGGTGGTGCGGTCGCGGCGCGGCTGCTCGCCGACGGCTGGGCGGTGCGGGCGCTGACGCGCGACCCAACGGGAGCGGCGGCCCGCCGGCTCGCCGACCGGGGTGCGGAGATCGTGATCGGCGATCTCGCCGACCCGCAGTCTCTGGACGTGGCGGCGAAGGGCGTCCACGGGGTGTTCAGTGTCCAGCGGGGGGCGCTCGGCTATCCGCCCGTGCCGTTCGCGGAAGAGGTCGCCTGGGGTCGCAACGTGGCCGACGCGGCGGCGCGGGCCGGTGTCCGTCACGTGGTCCACGCCTCGGCGGCGGGCGTGGGGCCGGCGGCTCCGCGGGCGCTGGCGAGCAAGTGGGAGATCGAGGAGTACCTGCGCGGCAGCGGGCTGCCGGTGACGATCCTGCGGCCGGTGTCGTTCATGGAGAACTACGCCTCGCCGGCGTTCGGCGTGCAGACCGGCACGCTTGCGAGCCCGTTCGCGCCGGACGTCGCCGAGCAGCTCATCGCCCTCGACGACATCGGCGCGTTCGTCGCGCTCGCCTTCGCCGATCCCGCCCGGTTCGCGGAGCGGACCCTCGCGATCGCCGGCGATGAGCTGCGCCCCGCCGAGACGGCGCGGGCACTGAGTCGGGCCACCGGCCGCGACATCGGTCACGTGCAGCTGCCCGTCGACGTGGTCCGCGCGGCGAACGAGGACTTCGCCGACGCGGTGGCCTTCGTCAACGACCGTGGCGGCTACGGTGCCGACATCGCGACCGCTCGGGCGCTGCACCCGGAGCTGATGACGTTCGAGACCTGGCTGGAGCGTCGAGGCGCCGCGCTGGTGGCCGCCCTGTTCGACTGACCGCTCGGTTCGACTGACCGCTCGGTTCGACCGACCGCTCGGTTCGGCTGGTCGCCCGGTTCGGTTGAGCGCCCTGCTCGAGTAGCCGCGGGTCCGGGCCCGCACCACCTGCTCGGCCGGTCAACGTCCATCAGGGCGTGTTCTGGATCACTTTCCTACTTCTTGACTCGACAAGGTGTGTTTACGCAGAGTGCTTTCCTGGGCCGCATTTCGACATGTCGGCCGGGAAGGGACGGGACCCATGCCCGATTCCACTCCGCTCCATCTCGCCGTCGCGCTCGACGGGGCGGGGTGGCACCCTGCACCCCGCCCCGCCAACCGCTGCGCCGACGCCGACATCGCCGCCGTCTGACTCCGAAGGGCCGCCCTCGTGAGCAAGCCGCGCAAGCAGATCATCCTCGGTGCCTACCTGGCGGGCGTGAACCACCACACGGTGTGGTCGGACCCGGCCGCGGGCAGCCAGATCGCGTTCTCCTCCTTCCAGCACCTGGCGCAGACCGCCGAACGCGGGAAGTTCGACTTCTTCTTCCTGGCGGAGGGCCTGGCCCTGCGGGAACGGTTCGGGGCGTTCCTGGACACCGACGTGGTCGGCCGCCCCGACACGCTGCCGGTGCTCGCCGCGCTGGCCGCCGTCACCGAGCACCTCGGGCTGGTCGGCACCGTCAGCGCCACCTTCAACGAGCCCTACGAGCTGGCCCGCCAGCTCGCCTCCCTGGACCACCTCTCCGACGGCCGGGTCGGCTGGAACGTGGTGACGTCCCTCGACACGTTCACCGGCCGCAACTTCCGGCGCGGAGGTTTCCTGCAGGCCGAGGACCGCTATGTCCGCGCGGAGGAGTTCCTCGACGCCGCGCGGGCCCTGTGGGACAGCTGGCCGGCCGACGCCGTCGCCGCCGACCGCGACCGCGGGCGTTTCCTGCGGGACGGACAGGTGGGCCGGTTCGCGCGGCACGGCCGCCAGTTCGACATCGCCGGACGCTTCACCGTGCCCCGCTCCCCGCAGGGCCGCCCGGTGATCCTGCAGGCCGGGGTCTCCCCGCAGGGCCGGGACTTCGCCGCCGCCGGCGCTGACGCGATCTTCTCTCCATACCACAGCCTCCCCGAGGCGCAGGAGTTCTACCGGGACATCACCGCCCGGGTCGCCGCCGCCGGACGTCCACCGGGCTCGGTGCGGCTGCTGCCCGCCGCGCTGTTCGTCCTCGGTGACACCGCGTCGGACGCCCGCGAGCGGGCCCGGGAGATCGCCCGCGCGCAGGTCTCCGGCCGGACGGCGCAGATCCTGCTGGAGACGGTCTGGAACCGTGACCTGTCCGGCTACGACCCGGACGGCCCGCTGCCCGACGTCGAGCCGGACACCGACGGGCCACCGGCCATCGAGGGCAGGACCAGGCGGCACGGCGACGCGCACGCGACGGTGAAGGCGTGGCGCGAGCTCGCGGAGGCGAACGGGTACTCGCTGCGCGAGCTGGCGATCCACCTGTTCGCCCGCGCCGAGTTCGTCGGAACGCCGACCCAGGTCGCCGACCGGCTCGACGAGTTCGTCCAGAACGACGGTTCGGACGGCTTCATCCTCGGGTCGCACCTGACGCCCACCGGGCTCGACGAGTTCGTCGACAAGGTCGTCCCACTGCTGCAGGAACGGGGGTCGCTGCGCACGGAGTACGAGGGGACCACGCTGCGCGCCAACCTCGGCCTGCCCGCGATCCCGGGGCCGGCTATCCCGGAGGCAGTCGGCCCGGAGCCCCCGATCCCAGCGGCGGCGATCCCAGCGGCGGCGATTCCGGGGGCGGCCGGCCCGGAGCCGGCCCGGCGGTGACCGAGGCCGCGGCGGAGGCGGACCTGGGGCGGACCCGGCCCGCCGGGTCCGCCGGCCCCGGCGGGCACCACGTGCTCGACAACCCGGTGCGCTCGTCGCTGTGCGGCCCGCACGCCCCCTTCGCCGAGCGGTGCGGCGACGTCCGGCGCTACCCGCCGCAGATGTCGCCGTTCGCGGCCATGCCCGAACGGCCCGCCGCCGCCGACTGGGCCGATCTGGGCACGCTCGCCGGCCCGGGAGTGGTCGTGCCGCTCGCCGCGGTCGAGACCCCGCCACCCGCCGGCTGGGAGGTCGTCCTGCGTGGCACCGGGGTGCAGATGACGGGCGAAGGGGTCGCCGGCTCCCCGGGTGGCTCCGGAATCGTCCGCCTCACCGCCGCCGACGTGCCGGAGATGCTCGCACTGACCGCCCGCACGAATCCCGGGCCGTTCCTGCCCCGCACGATCGAGCTCGGGACGTTCCTCGGGATCCGGCGCGGGAACCGGCTCGTCGCGATGGCCGGCGAGCGGGTCCATCCGCCCGGATGGACCGAGATCAGCGGCGTGTGCACCGACGCCGCGTATCGGGGGCAGGGCCTGGCCACCCGGCTCGTGCTGGCCCTCACCGCCGGCATCGCCGCCCGCGGCGAGCTTCCCTTCCTGCACGTCACGGCCGGCAACGACACCGCGCTGCGGCTCTACGAGGCGCTGGGTTTCCGCGCGCGGCGCACGCTCACCTTCACCATCGTGCGCGTCCCGGATGTCGCCTGACGGGCCTGCTGTCAACGATCAGGTCGTCTCGGTGACCAACGGCCCGCGTCGGCTGTGGCCGGGCCACCCGGAGGTGATCGAAAGCTGGCCGGGGTGGTGCTGGCGCGGCGTCGCGGTGCTTCCTTGTCTCCGGCCATCGCCACATGGCGCCGATAATTCACCCCAAGAGGGGCAAAGCGGGAGCAGTTTTGCCTGGCAACCCGCAAAAAAGGAGGATTTTGGTCGCTTGTCTTCAGGGGGTCATCGCACAGGCTTCTGCGTAGACCTGTGATGGTGTCTTCCAACCCAGGGTCTGTCGAGGTCGGGCGTTGAGCTGAGCGGCGACGCGAGCGAGGTCGTCGGGGGTATGGACGGACAGGTCGGTGCCCTTGGGGAAGTACTGGCGGAGCAGACCGTTGGTGTTCTCGTTGCTACCGCGTTGCCAGGGGCTGTGGGGATCGCAGAAGTAGACCGGGATCCCGGTCGCGACGGTGAACCGGGCATGCCGCATCATCTCGACGCCCTGGTCCCAGGTC